>CAZXTB010000052.1:0-8211 GCA_964643535.1 uncultured Erysipelotrichaceae bacterium
GTCTACGATCTACCGCAGGCCCTTTCTCAACAGGTTCTTTAGGTTTCTTCTTATCTTCTGGTTTATTAGAATCTCCCATATCGGGTTTTTCTGCTTCTTTACGTTTACTCAACAATTGTGTTTGAACGAAAAGCTCTCCCTTATACGGGGCAATCACATACTCATCGATGAAGTGACCAAACATCACCAAGGCATGTTTGAAGTCATCGTTGATTTGTAGATCCATCATCCCTTCAACGTTATTGACCAATTGGCTCAACAATTGGATCTCATAAGGATCATTGTTTTCCATATCGATCTGAGCCACTAAAGCTTGTCTATTCTGAGCTTTAAAGGTCAAGGTTTGACAGCGTGAAATGATGGTTTCTAATAAGGCATCTGGATGTTCAGAAATCAAGATCGCATAGGTATCTGATCCACTGGGTTCTTCTAGAAACTTCAATAGACTATTCAAGGCTTCCGTCGTGGCATTTTCAGCCCGATTGACGATGTAGATCTTTTTACCATAAGACTCTAGTGCTGTCCTAGAAAACTGTTCCTGCATGGCTAAGACATCATCTTTCTTAATGGAACTTAAGGTCCCATCTAGAATGATCAGATCGGTAAAATGATTCTCTTGTATTCTAACACAGATTTCACAGCTTTCATCAGCCCAAGGGTCTCGATGAGGACAAACCAAGGATTGCGCAAAAAGAGTCGCTGTTTCCAGCATCCTTGTCCCTTTAGGTCCCACAAACAGATAGGCATGAGACGCTTGTTTATGTTTAAGGGCGTTGTATAAAACCTTTTCTACGATAGGTTGACGCTCTTTAAGCACTTCTTTAAACATAAGCTTTGACCTTCTTCAAGACAGCCTGTAAGGCTTCCTTCTGAACGGTGGTGATCTCCTGATTCGCATCGATAACGACGATGCGTTGTTTAAAGTGCTTTAAGACTTCTTGATAACCTTCCACGACTTTCTCATGAAAGGATACTTTCTCTTGATCTAAACGATCTAAGTATTGTCTTTTAGCGATACGATCTAAGCCTGTTTGGGCACTAAGATCGAGATATATGGTTAACTCAGGAAGATGATCATCGATCGCAAAACGATTGACCGTATAGACTTCATCGAAACCAACCCCACGGGCAACCCCTTGATAGGCAAGCGAACTATCCACAAAGCGATCACAGATGACAATCTTATCGGCTTCTAAAGCAGGGAGTATCTTTTCGATGAGATGTTGTCTTCGACTGGCCGCATATAAAAGAACTTCCGTTTTCACATCCATCTTGGTATTTTTAGGATCCAAGATGACACGACGAATCTGTTCAGCGATGTCTACCCCACCAGGTTCTCTGGTATGGACAACATCATAACCTAGCTCGATGAGCGTTTTAACCACATAACTACTCACTGTGGTTTTACCGCTTCCGTCTGGTCCTTCAAATGTGATAAAACAGCCTTTTTTCATCGAAAATCTCCGTGATTTCATTATACCAAAACTACCTGTCTCCTTCAAACAAACAAGTGGGTCATGTTATACTATACCCATGAACCTCATCGAAAAAAAACTTAAAAGTGAACTTAAATTCAAAGGCAAGATCATCGAAGTCCATCATGATGATATCCTTTTACCCAATGGAGAATCCTCCATGCGTGAAGTGGTCAAACATCCAGGCGGTGTTTGTATCGCAGCGAAGAATGAAAAGGGAAAATTTCTCTTGGTAGAACAGTTTAGATATGCCTTTGATAGGGTACTTCTAGAGTTTACCGCAGGTAAACTGGAGAAAGATGAAAACCCATTAGACGCAGCCAATCGTGAATTGATCGAAGAGACAGGCTACGAAGCCCTAGAGATGACTTCCTTAGGCCTGCTTTATCCTTCTCCTGGTTATCTAGGAGAAATCATTCATCTCTATTACGCCCCAAAAACAAAGTTCGTAGGACAAAAACTAGATCATCATGAATTCCTCAACGTAAAGACATATACCTTAGATCAACTGATCGACTTGGTGATGAAAGATGAACTAAGAGACTCTAAGACGATTGCCTTGATTATGAAACTTAGTCAACTCAATAACACATAAAAGGAAGCTTATTCAGCTTCCTTTTTGTTTAACTCTTCTTCCCAGGCTTTATCTTTTAGTTCAAAAGAGAGGTCCCATTTTAGTGGGGTAAGCGAGATTTCATTCTCAAACTTCATGGCGAAGATATCACTGTTTTTAGGCGTTGTAGAATAACTTACACGCTTTTCAGTTTTTAGTTCAAAACCTTTCTTAAAATCTCTTGGGGGAGGAATTATGAACTCTGAGTAGTTTTGAGCGCTTTGTCGAGTAAATCTGATTTTAGTCGATTCATCGACGAGCTCAGGGAAGTTGATGTTTAGGATGTCTGCGTTTTCCGGAAAGCCTTCATGTATTGTTTTGAGTACGATTTTTCGGATTACTTTTTTGATGAAGGTCCAATCAATGGGGTCAAAGGATTGAGAATGCTGTTTAGAAAGGGAAGTCGGAATCGAAAAGGCTTGTGCTTTAATCCCATGACTATGAGCTTCAAAAGCAGCTCCTAAAGTACCACTACAAGTCAAAGATAGACCTAAGTTTTCCCCATAATTGATGCCACATAGACATAGTGTAGGTAATCGATGAGACAATTCTAAGATCCCATACGCCACTGCTTGGGCAGGAGAACCATTCACCCCATAGGCTTTAGTAGGCACTTCATTGATGATTAGAATCTTTTCTTCGATGATTCCAATGTCTTCTCCTAAAGGAAAGGATCTTCCCATGCCTGTTTGTTGAAAAAGAGGAGCCACGATTAAGAGTTCTCCTAGATCACTGACAGCTTCGGCTAAAGCCAAAAGACCCGGAGAAAGAATCCCATCATCATTGGTTATCAAGATTAAAGGTTTCATGGTGTCCTTTCTTAAAGAAGGGCAGGTAATTGCTTGCCTGCCCTCTGTTTCTATTTCTTGTTTAAACCATCATAGACCGTTTTAAGGGTCGCTTCCATCAACTTAGGCAAGTCTCTATAAGCGCCTATATTGAATTTTTCATACAGTTCATGATTGGCCATATTCGGAGTAAATTCATCCTTGACTTCAATCATATGGTCTACAGCATCCGCAAAGCCTGTATAGAGGCCTGTCGCAACAGCGACACAGATGGCAGAACCCATCGCAGCAGCACCGTTGACTTTATTACGTACGGCTTTAACACCATAGATATCCGCAATCATCTGCATATACAGATCACTGTTGGATCCACCACCAGAAACGATGATCTTTTGTGGAATAGACCCTAATTCTGTATTCATCGCATCATAGTTATTTTTCAAGGTCAATGCGATGCCTTCTAAGATGGATCTATAGATATGACCACGCGTATGTCTTTCATCAAATCCGATCATGACGCCTTTACGATAGAGCTGAGAAGCAGGTGCCAACCAATCAGGAATGGTCATAAGACCATCTGATCCAGGAGGAACATTCCAAGCTTCTTTCGCCAAAGCATCTTCTGGGATTAAACCATCGAGTTTAGCTTTAAGCGCATATTCATCCCCGATGATGTTTTTATACCAAGAAACCAACCACATCCCACGTCTAATGCCTCCGCTTTCGTAGAGATATTGATGAGGGATACAAGACAAGTTCGTAAAGAAGCTTTGTCCTGTGGTGATGTTTTTATGGCCATGGACCATAGAGGCAATATAGGTACCTAAAGATAAGAGTCCTACGTTAGGTTTGATGAGACCTGATCCTAGTGCTTCAACAGCCTTATCATTGGCAGTAGAGACAACAGGTAAGCCTACAGGTAAACCAGTTTCTTGAGATGCCTTTTCATTGACGTAGCCTAAGATCGCTCCTGGGACTTCAATATCAAGCAGTTTTGCCTTAGGAATCCCAAAGCCTTTGAAGTATTCTTCATCTTTTGACCAATTCCAAGTGTCCATATCGACAGGGAATTGCCACTGATAGGCATTCGCTGACATTTCTTTGAAAGCGCCGGTTAAACGATGTGTCAAATAGCCTGAGGTCGAACAAGTATAACCGATTTCAGGTTTATCTTCGAATTTTTCATACGCTCTAACATCCATCCAGCTCATGATTGGAGCCGCTAGGGTTCCATCGTGTTTCATAAAGACTCTACAACATCTGATCGAACATAAGCCAACCCCTAGAATATCTTTAGGATTGCCTTTGAATTCTTTCATGACTTTTTTTAAGACGACTTTTAAAGAGTCCCATAGATCATCATCAGGATGTTCAACATGACCTAGTTTATTGGTCATCATTGGTTTTAAGCCTTCTGAAGCTGTAGCGATGATTTCGCCTTTTTGATTAAAGATGATGACTTTGGTACTTTGAGAACCACTGTCTACACCTATTAGATATTTTTCTTTCATTTTAGTTCCTTTTGAAGAAAATGATGCTTGCGCATCATTATCTCATTAGATATCCGCCATCAACGGTAACGGTAGTCCCATTGACGTAATTGGAAGCATCACTGGATAAAAAGACACAGGTACCCATCAAATCAGCCAACCAACCCCAACGATTAGCAGGGATATGAGACAAGATTGTGGCATTACGTTCAGGATTAGAACGAGTCTTTTCGGTCAACTTCGTAGCGAAGTAACCCGGAGCGATCGCATTGACTTGAATGTTGAATTGAGCCAATTCATCACACATCGACTTGGTTAAACCAACGATACCGTGTTTGGTGGCTGCATAAGCAGGTGACCATTGTCCGCCTAAGAAAGCAAATAAGGAAGCGATGTTGATGATCTTACCAGATTTCTGTTTGATCATGAACTTGCAGGATTCGTGGATCATTTCAAAGGCAGCAGTTAAGTTAACCGCAACCATTTTATCCCAAGGCTTACGATCGAATTGAGTAACATCTTCGATGTTGATACAAATACCAGCACAGTTGACCAAGATGTCAATGCTGCCCCAAGTATTTACGCAATCTTCAACAACGCGTTTGCATTCGCCATCAGCTGTAATGTCTGCGAAAACGTGTTTGTATTGTACGCCACATGCTTCGATCATGCCTTTGGTTTCTCCACCATCATCCATGATACTGACTGCCATAACGTTTGCTCCGCCTTTAGCCAAAGCTGTAGCGAAAGCCTGTCCTAAACCACTATTCCCACCTGTAACGATAGCGTTTTTTCCTTTTAGGGAAAAGAAGTCCATATTGAAGTCTTGAATGTTCATTGTGTTTCCTCCTTGAAATTCAATTGATTTTGTTTAATCTTAATTAAGAGTTTATCTATAAATTCGCCTGCATCCCCTTCAACCACAAGGGTAGCTAAACTGCAGATCGGGGCATTCTTATTGGTATTGACCGCGATGATATTTTCTACGTTCTTGAGTCCTTCTATGTGTTGGACTGAACCAGAAATGCCCAATGCGATATAGAGTTTCGGACTCACTGTTTTCCCAGATTGACCGACTTGGATTCGTCTAGAGACGACCCCAGAATCTACGACCCTTCGGCTCGCAGAGACTTGTGCTTTTAACACGTTAGCGAGTTCTTGTAGACGATCAAAGTGATCAAGGACTCCTCCTCCACCTGAGATGAGGATCTTACTATCACGTATGTCTTCTGTTGAAGTCTTTTGACGTGTTTGGATCAACAAGATTCCTGATGGTTTTGGTTTAAACCCATGGAGTTCATGGATTTTGCTTGGTTTTAGGTTAACCGAATGAGACTGAAAAGCGTTGGGTCTCACGGTCATCATTAATGGGCCATCCCCTAGTGCTTCAATCTGAGCCATAAGCTTTCCACTGTAAGCAGGACGAATCATTTGTATGATCCCATGATCAACTTTAAGTTCGGTGACATCCGCCACTAAACCAGTATGAAGGGCAATCGCCAAACGAGGCGCTAGTATCCTTCCTAGTGTGGTAGACGGAAATAGAATGATGTCGTAATGATTTTTTTGATGAATCTCTTTAAGCAGCTCTGTGAGGTTCATTGTGTCATAAGGTTTGACCTCTAACTCATCCATGAGATAGATTTCATCATAGACACTATCCCCAACAGGGCAATGCTCTTTATAACCTATGGCTGTAATCAACATGTCTTGATCCTTGACCATAACTTCACAAGCTCCTATGAGACTAAAATCGAGTGGACGATGCTCATCTAAATAGATTAGGATCTTCTTCATGAGAGTACCCCTTTTTCCTTTAGAAAGTCATAGACCACCTGTATTCCTGCCTCATCGTTTGTAACTTCAATTTTGTCGTGTTTGATAAGATTCTTCGCAAAAGACTTTACGACTTTCGTCTTAGATCCATCAAACCCAACATCTTCTTTATTAAAACCTAAATCTGAACAGCTTAGGATATTGAGTCGCTGAGAGACCTCTTTATTGAGATCTTCATAGCGTACATAAGGCAATTTATAAGGTGCTTCTTTTTGTAAACTTAAGACGGCTGGCGTTGATACCGCGAAGTTCATGATCTCTTGATCATGATCGACGCTGATTTCCAACCGTCCTAAGTCTATCGAATTCATATTGATACTGATGACGTTTGATAGGTGAGGAAGGCTCAACCATTGAGCGATCTGCGCTGGAACATGTGACGTATCACCGTCTAGCGTATGCGTCCCTGTCAAAATCAAATCATTCTTAGACTGCTCAAGCACTTTAGCCAAGACACGGCTGGTCGCATAGGTATCGCTTCCGATAAAGGCGACATCCGTAATCAAGGTTACATGATCAACGTCTATTCTCAAGAGTTCTTCCAGTTTATTAAGGATCGTTTTTGGACCCATCGTAATGACTTCAATGATCGTACTAGGATAAAACCTTTTTACATTAAGCGCAAAGGCTACCGCGATGGCATCTTCAGGATTAAGAATTTGATTCATCTTTTCCCGAATCAACACATTGCGTTCATAGTCGTATTTGAAGTCTTCCACATCTGGAATGAATTTTATGAGACAGACGATTTTCATTTTTATTTAGCAGCTTTATTTTCCTTTTTCAAAATAACACCGAAGATGAAGACTAAAGCAACCCCAGCCATCGCAAATGGGGCACTGGATAGGAAGTAAGCGTTGAATCCGCCCAAGTCCCCGAATGTCTTCCACAAGAATGTGTTGAAATCAGGAAGGATGATGTCAGGCATGTAACCGATGAAGGATACAGCACCGATAGCGGTTCCGATAATGAAGGCATCCAATTTAAGATCGCCCAACAGTGACCAGTAGGTACCGCGGATGGCATACAAGAAGATACCCAAGACGATGATTAAAGGTTGGAACAAGCCTGTATTGCCAGTAACTGGAATAACAGAGATAGCAACCAAACAAGCAGCAGCGCCAGTCAAGGCAATCATTTGAACAGTCGTTCTACCAATCTTATCAGCCATGTAACCGCCAATGAAGCCGCCTACTGGACGCATCCACAAAACAACAACCATTGTACCAGCTACGGATACTGGATCGATACCAACGTATGTTTCCAAGAACCATGAGAGGTAATAAACAGTCCAGAACACTGCGTAACCCATAAAGATAATACCACCTAAGAGATAAACTTTTTTGTTTTTGAACAAGTTGCCTAATTCAGAGAACTTGAATTCAGGAGATTTAGTAGCTTCTTTCTTGCTAGCATCCAAAGCCAAGACTTTTTTGTCGTCTTGAACGAAGAACCAAACAAGAACAGCAGTAACAATTAAGACACCAGAGTACATATAGATAACAGCGATAAGAGCAGAAGCTTTATCCGCAAGAACCAAACTGTCGCCTAAGATACCAGAGAAGATAAACAAGGCCAAACTCGCCAATAAGGCTTCAACAACACCACGTCCGCCATCCAAGACACCAAAGAAGGTTCCTTGTTCTTTTTCAGTCGCCAATAATTTGACGATCTTCATGTGAGCAGACCAGAATGTGAATACTGAGAAGAAACCCCAGATTGCGAAGATAACCATAACGTATTCATAAGCAGGAACTTGTGCGAACCATAATCCACCTAAACCGGTGAAGAACAGTGAGATCGCCAACAATTTCTTCGCTGAGAAACGGTCAGATAAGATTCCTGATGGGAGATATCCGAAGACGAATACCCAACCCAAAATTGTATACATAGAATTTAATTGTGCATTAGACATATTGAAGACTTGTAAGATTGTTTCTTGGTAGTTGCTCTTAAGATAGATCAATGGATAAATTGATCCAGCAGCTAATACTACCAAAAAGAACTGA
>CAZXTB010000053.1:0-8126 GCA_964643535.1 uncultured Erysipelotrichaceae bacterium
GGATGATGTAAGCACGTTCTCCATAGAGATAGTCTTTCCATTTACCAACACGGAAGTATTGAAGCAACATATTGATTGGGAAAGTGTTGAAGGCAACGAAGTAAGTCCCAACGATGGCCCATACAAACCAAGGAACCATATCGAAATTACCTGTCCCAAACATATAAAGGAAAATGGCGATCCAAGGAGCTATTCCAGCGACTGAGCCCCAAATAAAGGGTCCCCAGTTGACTTTTTCCTTGGTTGAACCAGCATTCAACAATTCCATATCTAGACCAAACAGATTCATCGCCGCATTGACCGTAAAGATCAAAACCAAGGAAGCGATATCATAGACCCCAAATAAGGTCGAAATCAACACGATCATGATGGATGAACTTAAGGCATATTCAAACCAACGATATTTATTGATGCCTTTCTTTAAACCAGCGATGTATTTATCGCCACTGAGATAGATCAATCCATGAGCCGCTGCTGAAATCAATAAGAAGGATGCCACCAAGACCCCGAAAGGTAATTGGAAGAGTTCTTTTACAGCGGGTTCCAGGCTTTTCGTAACTGGATTAAACGCCAAGTAGTATTGGACGATGGTTGGTTGAAACTGACCCAACTTTTGAATAACGGAAGAGGCAAGAAACAACATCGTAAGACCTTGAATCAAATGAAAGAATCCCATAATAAGATTAAAACGTCTAAGCTTTTTAAAAATGATGTCCATTTTTAGTTTCTCCTTTTAGTAAACCTACTTTACCATTATTGAGGGTATTTACCTAATGAGATGCACAACTATTAAGTGACTTAATCAAATCTTAACAAAAGTGCCCTAAGGCACTTGATTAATTTTCTACGTTGTATAAGATACGTAGGGCTTCGTCTACCGTGGTGGTTCCACTTTTAACATAAGCCATGACTTCATCTCTTAACATAGGGATCTTCTTTTCTTTAGCGTAGTTTCTAAGCTCTTCTAACGAAGCATTCTTAGAGATAAGATCTTCTAAGGCATGATCGATCAAGATGGTCTCAAAGACCGCTAAACGACCACTATAGCCTGTATGATGACATTTATCACAGCCTTCACCCACAGTGACCTGTTTCAAGTCTGTTTTTAGAAGACGAGCTTCTGCAGAAGTCATTTCTACTTTCTTTTTACAATGGATACAGACCCTTTTAACCAAGCGTTGGGCAATGATACAGACCAATGAAGAACCTACTTTAAAAGGTTCTACACCCATATCTACTAAACGAATGACAGAGGATAAGGCATCGTTGGTATGGATGGTAGAGAGCACCAAATGACCTGTAATGGCAGATCGTATCGCAATCTCTGCGGTTTCTGTATCACGGATCTCCCCAATCATGATGATGTCTGGATCTTGACGCAAGATAGAGCGTAAGCCTGCAGCGAAGGTCAAACCTGCTTTTTGATTGACTTGGACTTGAGTAATGCCTTCGAACTTACGTTCAATGGGGTCTTCTACGGTTTTAATGGCTTTGGTTGGGACTGCCAATCTCGCTAGGATCGAATACAAAGTCGTTGTTTTTCCACTACCTGTAGGACCTGTCACTAAGATGATCCCATGAGGAACCAAGATGGCTTTTTCGATGGTGGCTAAAGTAGAAGGGGAAATACCTAATCCAGTTAAGGAATATTCGATGTTTTGATCCGCTCCCAATAAACGCATGACGATGTTTTCCCCATAAGGGGTCGGTAAGGTAGATACACGGATATCGATTTTCTTAAAATCATGATTGAATTGAAAACTACCGTCTTGAGGTAAACGTTTCTCTGCGATGTTTAACCCTGATAAAATCTTGATACGTGTAGAAATCAAAGAGTGTTTGTCTTTATCGAAGTCCACATGGGTCGTAAGGTCTCCATCGACTCTAAATCTTACACGTGTATAATCTGCTTCAGGTTCAATGTGGATATCAGAGGCATTGACCTTATAGGCATCGATGATGAGGTTATTGACCATTCTAACCACAGAGGATGTTTCTACAGTGGCTTCGTTTTCAAGCTCTTCACTGTCATTGATGAGGTCTTCTCCTAATTCATTCTTTTCATTTCGTTTAGAATACAAACGTTCAATGGCGGAGTCGATCTCTAGACGAGTCGATAAAACGGTTTTGATCGATAATCCTATGATCATACTGAGATCTTCTACAGCAGAAACATTAAATGGATTACTGGTCGCTAAAGTCAAGGCCCCTTCAGAGACTCTTAAAGGGCACATCTTATATTTAAGCGCTAAGTTTTGAGGAAAAGCCCTAATGGCTTCAGGATTGGTGTTATTGGTTAGATTATCGACGAAATCCATCTTAAGGCTCTTAGCGAGAACTCTTAAAACATCTTTTTCCTTAGCGAACTGATGATCAAGGATGATGTAAAAAGTCGCCTGACCGGTTTCTTTTTGGATGAGATTGACTTCTTCGAGTTGTGCCTGAGTAATGATCTTATCATTAACAAGCATTTCTTCAAGCGAAACATGCTTCATAGGAGACTCCTGTGTCTATGCCCAATTTATCCCACTGATAATAGTTTACAACAACTTTCTCATAAATGGGCTGTAGACGTTCATGAACTTAGTTGTGCTTGTTAATCGGTAAAGATGATTTTCTCAATCGAATAGATATCAAAAACCAACTCAGCAGTTTTATCATTGACATCATACAGTGAAGATGAGAGTAAGATCGAGACATCTAAGTCATCGATGGTCGTTAAGAGTTCGGTATAATCCGCAAAGGATATTTCGATAATATAAGTAATCTGTGTCTTAATCAGTTGAGACTCGGTAATGGGCAATTCACCTGTTGGGGTCGTAATATGATTGTAGATATCGACCAATTCTTTGATCTTATAGGTCAATTGTTCATTGAGTTTTAAGGTCGTCTGAGGAATAACAACAATCGCATCTGCGACTTGGAAATAGGTGATCTTTCCTTGGTGTTGGTTTAGTAAGGGGATTAAATAAGCTTCTGTTTGAGCAGGACTAAGTAGTTCAAAGAATTGATCAAATTTCTCCGCAGCCATGGCTTTGGTTTCGATTTCTTGAGCGATAATGATGTCTAATGTTGGAATCGTTTGTTGAGCAAGTAAATAATTCATTTCTAAACCTTGAAGTTCACTTTGTTTATTGCTTAGGTTGGTACTCATCGGTACCCAGATAAAGGTCCAAAAAACGTAGATCCCAACGAATAATCCAAGCCATTTAAGATACATAATGTCTTTCTTAGTTATTTTCATCGCTGTCATCTCCATTCAAAGTTAAATTGATGTCTGAGGTGTAAGATTTTAGATTTGAATCATATTGATAACTGGTGTAGCTTACTTCACTAAAGGAAGTGACATCGCTTAGTGCCAAGACATATTGATGAATTAAACTAGGATCTGATGAGCTGATTGAAAGGGTAATGATGTTGTTTTCAAAACTGATTCTTCTTAAATCGATGGTTTCAGGTTTTACGGTCAATAGATCGATGATTTTTAGGTTGTTGTAGCGAGGAATACTATCGAGTACTTTTTGAATGCTATCGAGTTCATTGGTGATTTCATTCAGCGAGGCAATATTGGCTTTCAATTGTGCGATATTGGCTAAGGCTTCAACGATGTCCGTTCTGGTCAAATAAGCATTGATTTTTTTGATGTTTGAATTGACCATGTTGGTTTGGATAGTGGCTATTATGACTGCGAAGAGTGCGGCATAGCCTAAGCCAAAAGCCAAAGAATTATAGATCGCGTCGAAATTGATGGTATTGCTGCTTCTAGAATAGAAAGTATTATAGGCATTGATTAAATTGATGTCTTTCTTACGTCGATGTTTTCGAGAAAACAACATGCCTAATCCATAAATCAACTCGGTTTGAAAAGTGCTATTTTTTGATTTGGATAATAAACTAGGAGACCCTAAGATACTGGTTTCTAAACTGAGTTGTTCACTTAATTGATCTCTTAGATTATCGATTTTTGTATACGACCCAAAGAGAATAATTTGATCGATGGCGGAGTTTTGACCTAAAGACAGGGAAAACTGAAGCATCTTTTCTATGTTTTCGACACTGGTTTGAATACTGAGATTTTCATCGACCTCGCTTAAAGCAGCGATCTTTGTGGTTCTGTAGTATGAATACTTGCCTTTCTCAAATAGATATTGGCGAATACTAGAAGGACCGATGTCCGCAACCAAAGTGTTTTTATCCTTGTTGAGTAGCTTTGTGATATCAATGTATTTCTGTAAACTGTTTAATGAAACATCGATGCTCAGAACTTTAAGATTGGCTTTTTCTAAGAAATCTATGATTTCATTGATATTGGTAGCTAAAACTGCAGCGACCAATATCTTATGCATCTTTTTATCATCTTTGATGGTATCACCTAAGATGGCATAATCCATCAGATACTCGTTGCTTAGATTCAATGCGTTCTTGAGTTCATGACGAATCATCGAGTCTAAATACCGAGAACTGGCTTTAGGAACGATCATATCTCGATAAATAACACTGGAGGTATTTAAACAGATAAGGACCTTATCTTCTTGAAAAGAGTGGATCGTTTGAGTTAAAGCCAAGGCTTTGTCTGCTTGGGAAATATAACTTTTCCAAGACTCTTCAAATTCGATGACCTTTGACTCCTTTAATGAAAAAGTATTGAAGTGTGACTCTGCGTGGATTAGGCTGAGGGCATTGTCTCTAATTTCGATGATGAGCATTGTGGGTTACCTCTTTATTATCCGATCTGATCATAGATCCCAAACATATGCTGGATAACTGAAACGACGATGACTCCGATAACGACTCCCATAACCACCAACATGATGGGTTCTACAAGGGCTACCATCTTGGTTAAAGCGGTGTCTGCTTCTTCATCGAAGTAATCCGCGGTTCTTATTAAAATATCGCCTAAGGCCCCAGTTTCTTCTCCTACATTGACCATTGAACACAACATAGGGTCAAAGACACCCATATCTTCTAAAGCTTGAGAGATAACTTCCCCATGGGAGACTCTTAAGACCACCTCATCGAAGAGACCTTCGATATAACTGTTCCCTAAGATTTGGGCTGTGGATTGGATCATAGGGATGGTTTGTATTCCACTTAAGTAAAGAGAAGCAAAGGATCGAGCACAACGTGCAGAGTAGATGGTTTGATTAAGAGGCCCAATGACTGGCATTCTTAGAATGAACTGATCGTATTTTAATCGTACAGGAGGCAACCTTAAGAGGGCTGCAGATCCAAACACCATAATGACAAGGGCAGGGATATAGATAAACCAATAACCCGTAAGGAAATGACTGATTCCCATGACAAAGGAAGTTAAAGGAGGAAGTGTTCCTGGATCAAACATTTGAGTTAAGGTAGGTAAGACAAAGGTCATCAAAAGAATAACGACTGCCGTTGCGATGACCGCTAATATAATAGGGTAAGTAGAAGCCCCTTTGATTTTATTTTTTAGTTTCTGTTCTTTTTCAAAATGAGTCGACATGAGTAAAAGTGAACGCTCTAAGGTACCACCGATTTCACCAGCGACCACCATGTTGATCAGGATGTCTGGGAAAGAACCACCTTGTTTACGCATCGCCACGGATAAAGAGTTTCCTTTTTGGATCTCTTGAGTAAGATTCATATAGAGTTTTTTTACTTTAAGATCCTTTGTACTGTTTTGAATGATCGTGATGCTTTTTAAAATAGAGACCCCAGCATCGATCATGGCACTGAGCTGACGGGTAAAAATAATCAACTCTTTGGTTTTGATCTTATTCTTACCTGATTTAGCGACTTGCTTATATTCAACTAAAAACAAAGATCTTTCTTTTAAGGTTTCATAGATCTCTTCGATGTTGTCAGAAGCAATAATTTCAGTCTTTTTTGCCCCAGCGTTGTTGATGGCGGTTACTTTATAGAATTTCATGTTAATTTTCCACTAGGGGCCCTTCGATGATGTCTGTACTGCCTGGTTCATATTCTGTGGTGGTTGTGGTTGGAAAGTCAATTGAGAAAGGGAAGCTTTCTTTATCGATTTCCAGATAAGTAACTTGGGTTTGAGGATTCGCAATTTCAAAATAATCACTGATTAAAGAACCAGATAAGACCGCATTAGAATCTATTCTTAGTGTCGCAAAAGGTGCATAGAATAAGGCACGCTTAATGTAGGCATTGGCTGAGAAATCAACTTCATTTCCACTGGTTACGATATGTCCTTTAAAATTACTGCTTTTTACTTCAACATCGACATATTCAGCCAATAAGGAACCATAAAACAATTGTAGATTAGAGAAAACCAATTTAGGATAATTCCCGAAATCACCTTTGGTGACATAAGGAGTCTTTAGATAAAACAAGAATTTAGTGTAATCTGGATCAGCTGCGGTACAACTTCCAACGACTTCTCCACAGACATTAAATTTGGATCCCATCGTTAAGGTACCTTTTCCATATTCAAACACCAATAAGAGTCTTCCTGTCCCTATAACTCGTATGTTTCCTGAGACATTAATATTTTTAACACGAAGCATCTTTCTAGTTGCAGCAGTTCCTCTTGAGCCGAGGTTAACCACTAAGGTCTGGCCTTGTGCGACGACCATATTTTCTAGGTAAGAATAACCAAAGACATTGATGGTGGCTTTACTATTGACAAAGGTATAAGTGGGAACGGTTGTAGGAGTTGCGGTAGGAATGACTGGATATCTGATGACTGGGAAAATGAAAGGCATATCCACTTCAGTGATTCTATTGCCGATCCGACTGGCTGTTTTCACATAGGATGTCTTTCCAAGAGGCACAAATGCCATGGGAATTTGGGTTTGAGTTGATTTTAGATCGATGGTTGTATTGTCTAGTAGATTACTGGCGATGGGTCCAATGACTTGAGAATTCTGACTACCTATGATCATGCCTCTTTGAGTTAAGATGGCTTTGCCTATGGCTAATCCAGGTCCACCTTGACTATAGGAGAAACCAACTTCTTTTGATAAAGAGCGCGTGACCCCATTAACAGATCCTGTGGCCGTGATGGTGTAAAACATATAGTCTGGATAATCTTCAGATCCATCTGAAGCGATAATGCTTAATACGGCGGAATCTGTGTCTGTGGTTTGATCGAAGACAAGATCAGTTGGTAATAAAGCAATCTCGTTTTCTAGAAGAGTAAATAAATCAGCAGGATTAGGATTTGAATTCGCTAAGGTCGTAAAGATTGAATTGACTTCTGCCAAGCGCTTATTCAACGAAGATTCAGCCACATAGTAAGCCTTTGAATAGTCGTTGGTTAATTTTGTATTGTCAGTATTTTGAATCGACATATAAACGATGGCAGATAATAGAATGAACAAACTTAAAAAGGTCAATAAGACAGTCATTAAAGCTATGCCTTTCTTTTGTTTTAAGATCTTGTTCATCAATAATTTCCTTCCCTTATGTAGTAGGTTAGATGGATGGTGTTGGTTATGCCACGTTGATCAGCTACAGTAACGACAGTTAAATCTAATTTATTCACATTAAGTGTGGTACTTAAGGTTTGAATATTATCGGCGATTTGCACATTATTTCTGGTTACGATATGAGTGCTTGTGTTGAGACAATAGGTCGTATTACCTGAACTGATCGTAAACACCAAACATCCAGAGACGATATTCACTCCAGTCGATCGACGTGTATCTACTTCAAAGGCATCAGAGAGTTGTGTGATTCGATATTGATTAAAAATCTGAGACTTCTCATTTGAAAAGTATTGAACACTGGTGACGAAGATCGTCACAAGAACCCCTCCGATAAGCGAAAAGACGGCCATCGCTACGATTAATTCAAGCAAGGTAAAGCCTGCTTTGGGATTTCTTTTATTCAAGGAAGCCGGTCGCATAGAGGGTCTCATAGAGTTTTATGGAAGAAGATGTGGATACATCGTTGATGGTGATCGTAATATCGATGAAGTCTACAGTCAAGATGCTTTCATCTTTGGTTAGAACCAAGATAATTTCAAAAGAACTGCTTGTTTTTGTACAGGTTACAACTGAACTTGGAGTATTATAAATGATCTCTGAGCTAATCGCGTCGATGGTCCAAGAAAAACCACTGCACGAATAAGACTCTACACTGACCAGTTGATAGAGCGTATCAGGATAATTAAGGTTCTG
>CAZXTB010000054.1:0-8124 GCA_964643535.1 uncultured Erysipelotrichaceae bacterium
CTGAAAATACTTCTTAAATTTTTCCTGGCTCATAGGCCCTCCTTGTTTATTATTACTTCGCCTAAAGCGATTTCTTAGACTTACTACGTCCCCCGACAGAAAGTATGTAAGTGCAATACTCTGCCTGAATCAGCGAATGATAATACGAATTTACTTCTGATACTTCTTCCCATCTTCTTGAGGGAAAATGGTTCCATAATTCATGATACCTTTAGGATCAAATGCTTCTTTTAATTTTTCTAACATGAAGTAAGCTGATCCATGTTCCTGCTTGGTCCATTCATTGCGATATTTACCGATCCCATGATGATGACACATCGATCCACCCAATTTCAGCGTTTCTTCAACGATGATGGTTTGTAGAGGATGATGATAGATTCTGAGTTCATCTTCTGGATTACAGTTGATCTTGTAGTTATAAACGAAATACATATTGGTCCCATTGATATAACTGTGTGAAGAATGTCCACCCAACAAGGTCAAATCATTGGCTCTAGGGAACTCTTTCGTAATGCGACGCATAACGTTCTTATAGATCTGAACGATGGTTTCCCAATCGGCAGAAACTTCTGTGGTGAACCCAGCATGGTAATCTTTTTCTAGCATGCCTTCGATTTCATCGTCGATGTCTTTTTGAGACCAATTCAAATGATTGAACCAATCTTCGATCAGTTTACTGTCGACTTTTTCTAAGATCCCATCACTGAATTTATCGACTGCTTTTAAGATGCCTTTAGCGGTAGCTTCGACGATGTCTACGTTACCTTCAGCCATAAACAATAAGACGCATTTTCCTTTATGGAAGTGATAGAAATGTTGACCCGCATCGCCTTCTGAATAGGTTCTAGCGACGGAAGGACGATAACCATTGACCATAACTTCACGTAAGATGGAAATACCAGTATCGACATCTTTGATCAAGTAACCAAAGAATTGATTGTTTTGAGGATAATATTTGAAGAGTTTAACGGTAACTTCAGTGATGTAGCACAAGGTGCCTTCATTCCCGATGGCGATGTGACGGATATCTGGTCCACCCGCTCTACGAGATACATTCTTGATCAATGAGATATGTCCATTAGGGAAGACACATTCTAATCCAACGACCATATCTTCGATTCCACCGTATAAGGTTGAGAATTGTCCGATACTACGGGTCGCAACCAAGCCACCAAATTTAGCGACAGGTTTTGATTGAGGAGAATGTCCAGTGGTAAAGCCCATTTGACGAACGACATCTTCTAAGGTCTGTAAGGCAACTCCAGCTTGAACAGTCGCTTGCATATTGTAGTAATCAACTTTAATGATCTTGTCTAAGAGCTTCGCATCGATGATGAGCGTTGTTTCTTTCCAATTCTCAAGACCGCCTTCAGTCGCAGTCTTTCCGCCACGAGCGATAACGTTGATGTCATTCTCGTTACAGAATTTTAAGAGCGTACTGACTTCTCTGGTTGATTTAGGATAGATGATGGCGACAGGAGCCGGAACGTTGAGCACTTTTCTGGCCTTCGCATATTTCTTATAACGGTCTGCTGAAGCATCATAAAGCTCCTCTGGATTGGTGTTAATCTGATCTTTCCCAAGCATTTTGGCTAATTCAAGTAGTAATGTGTCGTGATTCATGTTCTAGTTCCTCCCTGTCGGTTTTTATGTTCATCGAAGTACATTTTTAAGTGTATACGCTTACATCATAGGACTAGGTAAAACGCTTGTCAAGATAATTTTCTACTTTATTTACTTTTTGTCATACTTAATGGAAAGTTTTCCTTTAAGGTAAGTTTTTTATAAGTCGATGTTTTCATGATAAAAATTTGTGATAAACTGATTATAGAAAATTTTCCATTAGTGAAAGCGTGTCAAACAGGGGGTCTTATTATGATTAATTTAGATTTGAGTCGTCTAAATCCATTGGAGCTAAAAGTTTATCAAGCGATCCACGCTTATTCGGCTGAACATCCCAATCTAAACATCACCGAAGCAGCACTTATCAGCGAATGCTCCATCTCTAAAGTATCTAAGCTATCTAAAAAATTAGGCTTTACGAACTTTAAACAATACATGGACTTTGTCTATGGAAGAACACCCATAGAAAAAGCAAGTTCTAGTGAATTAGAACGTCTTAAAAAGTTCATCGATGATTTTGATTCTCAGCTCGTCATCGACTTTATCGATATCCTTGATAACTACGATAAGATCATCTTATTTGGATATGGACCATCCTATCTCATCGCACAGTACTTTGAATATAAACTTCGCATCTTCACCAACAAGACCGTCATCGCCTTAACCGACGAACTCTCTGTAAGATCCATGGTCGACAATAAGACCTTATTGGTTGTCCTTACCACGACAGGTTCCTTTAAATCCTTTCAAAACATCTTTGAGGTCGCTAAAGCGAAAGGTGGGGAAGTCCTTGTGGTCGCAGAAGAGTATAATCCATCTCTTATAAATACCTGCGATAAAATGTTTTGGTTATCTAAGTTTCCTCAACCTTCAGAATTTCAACCTCATGAGAAAACAAGAACAGCTTTTCTAATTTTCATAGAAGAAGTCATCCATCGTTTAAGAAATCCTCACTAAAGCTCCATAAGGAGCTTTTTTTATGGATCGATGAAGGTTTTTATCCTTTCAAATCCATAGAATATAGATATTTCTATTGGTTAGAAAATTTTCCATATTATACCTTTTTATGCCTTTTTATAAGAAAATTATCTTGACAATCAAAAAGTAAGCGTTTACGATGAAGGCAGTTGTGCTTTGAATTTGATTATTTTCCATCATATGCATTTAATTTTGAATGTTACAATCATTCCCCCGACACTGGTTCGTAACGCTCGCAAAGAAAGGGTTCCTATGAGCAAAAGTCAGATTAAAAAATACTTTCAATTGTTTTTGGTTGTTTTAGCTGCAGGATCAATCTATCCTTTAATCTTCTTAAAACAAGGTTATCAAGAAACAATGCTTCAGGTCTTCAATATGACCCTACCTCAATTGAATACGATGTATTCTGTTATTGGGTTGGTCTTCGTCTTCGGCTATGCGCCAAGTGGTTATCTCAGTGATGTCTTCTCAGCGAAGAAGTTACTCGCAGTATCCTTATTCTTCACAGGTGTTGGTGGATTATGGTTTGCCCAGATCCCAAGTTACGACAATGTCGTCATCATCTTTGGATTATGGGGAATCTTCTCTGTATTTACCTTCTGGTCTGCTCATATGAAAATTGTTCGTTTATTGGGCAATGACAATGAACAAGGCAAATTCTTCGGAATTCTAGATGGTGGACGTGGTTTAGTAGAAGCCTTGTTGGCCAGTGTTGCTTTGTTTATCTTCTCATCGATCGTAGGCACTCAAGTCGATTTGGGATCAAAACGTGAAGCGTTGATCGCTGTCATCTACATGTATTCCATTACCTTATTGGTCGTATCGGCCTTGATTATGTTCTTCGTTCAAGATGATAAGAAGATTCTAAAAGAAAAAGGTTCTATTGATAATAAGTCCGACAAATTTCAATGGTCCTATGTTAAGTTATTGTTTAAAAACAAGAACGTTTATCTTCATGGCGCCATTATCTTTATGGGCTACATCGTATTCTGGACAGTCTACTACATCGGTGGCTTCTTAGAATCCAATGTAGGTCTAGATTCTGTAACCGTAGCTTCGATCATGGTCGTTGTCTTATGGATGAGACCAATCGGTGGCTTTATTGGTGGTCTATTGGCGGATAAGTTTGGCCGTACGAATGTTCAAATGGTGGCCTTGGTCGTCGCAAGTACCTGTTTGATCACTGCAGCTGTCTTACCTGTTAGCTTAGGCAAAGATGTCTTCTTCCCACTTGTTGTTGTCCTAGCGATCTTCTTTTACACCATTAGAGGAACCTATTGGTCTCTATTGGGTGATTATAAACTAGAAGCTTTCATCTTAGGAACAGCCATTGGGGTCGTATCCTTTATTGGATACTTACCAGATGTTTTGATTCCAGTCTTCAATACCTTCTTATGGAATACCTTTGGTGCTCAAGGTGGATACAATGCCTACTTCATCGCCAGCGGACTCTTTGGGTTTGTAGGCTTCGTCTTGGTTATTGTCTTCGCTAAAATGATTAAGAAAAAAGCCTAATTCTCTCCCTTATATAGAATAAACAAAAACCGTTTCAATTGAGACGGTTTTTGTTTATGATAGAGTTAAGACAAGCATTATTACACAAATCATCAAGTGTTTTCTTTTTAACTAAAATAAGATGTTTATAGAAAGGATCGACTTTAAGCTCAATGAAGAATCTCATCGTCTTGGCTTCAGCTTTGGAAACCGTTGAACATAAACTAAATGAAGCTTTATCTGTAGAAGACTTAGCACGATCCACCTATAGCTCAGTCTCTAATCTACAAAAGCTGTTTAGTTATGTTTTCGGATGTTCGGTTAAAGAATACATCACCAAACGAAAGCTATCAAAAGCTGCTTATGAGCTGGTTCACAGTGATAAGACCATCACAGAGATTGCGTTGAGTTATACTTACGAATCTCCTGAAGTCTTCTCTAAAGCTTTTAAACGTTTTTGGGGATGTCTTCCTTCAGAGTATCGTAAGCAACATGCTTTCTCAGAACTCTTCCCAAAATTTAAAGTCGAACAAGGTTCTCTAGGTAACCCTATGGAAAACAGAAGAAATGTAGACGTGAGTGAATTGTATGAAGCACTAAAGGATTTAAGAGGAAGTATTGTCTTATGTACAGACATCGTCGATCTACGAGGAATCAACGACAATATTGGCTATGGGGCAGGTGATCTAGCCATCGCAGAATCCGCTAAAAGGATCGATAAGGTCATCGAAAAAAATATGTTGATGTTTAGAATAGGACGAGATGAATTCGCCATCATCACAAAACTTACTTCACTGGATGAGGCGTTGATTTTAGCGAAGAAGATCACTTCTTTCAATACTCAAGATCTTATTTTTGAAGGCAAGACCTTTAATCTATCATTAAGAATCGCCATAAATCGTATCCCAGAAGGCCCTTTAAGTTATATGGAAATACTCGAAAAAATGTTTACGACTTTACATAAAATCAGAGAAGACAAAACAGAGATCGGGATTAGTGAATAGATAAGAGATCCATATATATTCATTGATTGTTTAAGCAACTTATCCTGTGTATAATGGGTCTAGTTCATACACTTTGAATTAACCATTAAGGAGCTATCTTTTGAATCAATTCTCACGATTAGAATTACTACTTGGAAAAGAAGCCATTACTCGTTTAGCGGGGTGTAGAGTAGCAGTTTTTGGGATAGGTGGTGTAGGTGGTTTTGCGGTTGAAGCTTTAGCTCGTAGTGGTATAGGCTCATTAGATCTTTTTGATGCTGATACGATCAATCTATCCAACATCAATCGTCAGATCATCGCAACTCATACCACCATAGGTAAATATAAAGTCGATGTGATGAAGGATCGTATCTTAGAAATCAATCCCAATTGTAAGGTAGAGACCCATAAGACCTTCTTCTTACCTGAAAACTCTCATGAGATCGATTTTAAACCCTTTGATTACGTCATCGATGCGGTAGATACCGTTAGTGCTAAGATAGAAATCATCTTAAAGTCCAAAGAAGCACAAGTCCCAGTCATCAGTGCGATGGGAGCAGGGAATAAACTAGATCCTACCAAATTCATCGTCTCAGATATTTATGATACATCCGTTTGTCCTTTAGCACGTGTTATGCGTCATGAGCTAAAAAAACGAGGTGTAATAAGCCTTAAAGTTGTTTATTCAACTGAAGCCCCTATTGATCAAATCATAGATCCTTTGGATGAGAAAACCATAGACCTCACTCCAACCAATCCTATGGATAAGCCCAATCAACGACGTCCAGTCCCGGGTAGTAATGCCTTTGTGCCTTCGGTATGTGGTTTGATCATCGCAGGAGAAGTCATCAAAGATCTTTCTGCCTCAGTTAATAAAAATACACTATAAGCTAAAAAAAGATAATCGCAAGATTATCTTTTAAATATAAAACATGGCCTCTTCAACCAATAATCCACTCAACTCATCGATACTTACCGAAGATAAACTCTCTTTTATACTTTGACTTAAAGGTTGATAGACCTTAGCTTCTAAGAGAGCTCCAAGTGTTTTTTGAGAAGTACTGACTTCTTCACTGGTTAAACTAGGTTCTAATACAGCTAAGACATCATAGACTGTAAAATGAGCTTCAGGCTTGATGAAGTATCCTCCTGTAGGACCTTTGATTGAGAAGACGATCTGATGAGATTTTAATACCGCTAAGATCTGTTCAAGATAGATCTTAGAAAGATCTAAGCTGCTTGAGATGGATAAAAGCGAGGTCGTTTGACCTTTGTTTTTATTAAGCAAAATAACAACCGCTAAGCCATAACGACCTTTGGTGGAAAGCTTCATAGTGTTCTCCTTGACTAAACATGTCACATTCTGTATAATTCTAGTATAACATATATAACATAGTAATATACTATGTTTAGGAGATTTATGACAAAAGTTGTTGAAAACATCACAGAATTAATCGGGAATACCCCATTGGTTCGTCTACATCGTTTTGAGAAGCTTCATGGGCTTAACGTTTCCCTCTATGGGAAAATCGAGTCTTTGAATCCTGCGGGAAGCGTTAAAGATCGTATTGCCTTGGCCATGATTGAAAGCGCTGAAAAAACTGGCCTTTTAAAAGAAGGATCCGTTATCGTAGAACCAACCAGTGGAAATACTGGGATCGGTTTAGCGGCCGTTGCGGCCTCTAAAGGTTATCGCATCATCTTAGCTATGCCTGAAACCATGTCGATTGAACGACGTAAGTTACTTAAAGCTTATGGGGCTGAACTGGTCTTAACCGAAGGTCCACAAGGAATGAAAGGGGCCATTGCGAAAGCAGAAGAGCTTCTCGCAACGATTCCAAACGCTTATATGCCTTCTCAATTTGAAAATCCTGCTAATCCAGCAGTCCACTTCACAACCACAGGGCCTGAGATCTACTCAGCTTTGGATGGGAACCTAGACATCTTGGTTGCGGGAATAGGAACAGGTGGAACGATCAGTGGGGCTGGAGCTTATCTCAAATCTAAGAACCCAGCGATCAAAGTCATCGCCTCTGAGCCTTTTGATTCACCTATGTTGTCTGAGGGTAGAACAGGACCTCATAAAATCCAAGGTTGGGGTCCAGGTTTTGTCCCTAAGACCTTAGATACCAAAGTCTACGATGAGGTCTTAACAGTCCAGACTCAACAAGCTTTCGATCGTGCTCGTGAACTTGTGAAAAACGAAGGTATCCTTGTCGGTATCTCTTCAGGAGCTGCTTTACAATCCGCACTCGATGTCGCTTTACGTCCAGAAAACGCCGGTAAATCCATCGTAGTCATCTTCCCAGACAATGGGGAACGTTATCTTTCTACTCTATTGTTTGAAGTTGAATAATCACACCTGAAATTGACATAAAAATCATCTATTCCATCGTTCTAATTGGGTAGATGATTTTTTATTTAGCATCTAAGCAAAAGTAAACCAGAAAATCATTGAATAACTAAGCCGAATTTCATTGATTCTAAATACCTATTATTTTATACTATGCTTAAATTACGTACGCTATTAAGTACATATATATGTACAAAAGGAGCCATTATGACTTTACCTATCGTTAAAGCGACCAACGTTACCACTTTTAGAAATAGCCTTAAGAAACAACTCGACATTGTGTCTACTGATAATGTAGCTTTGATCGTGACCAGGGGTGAAGATAAGAATGTCGTTGTGTTGTCTGAACTTGAGTATGAAACCATGATCAAAAGCATCAACAATCTTAAATACAGTCTTAAGCTTTTAAAGTCAGCCCTGGAAGCTGAAAATCGAGACCTCATCAAGCAAACTCTCGAAAGTTTAGAAACCAGTGTCTAGTTAATAATTAAGATAGCTTAAAAAAATCATCTCACTAGAGATGATTTTTATTGTTTATGAATGTTCCTTTTCAATCATGCTTTCTAACCAGATTGGATCTTTTTGAATACCTAGAAGATCTGTAACTGTAGAAGCAATATTCGCAAGACCGAAATTTCCGTATTTTAGTTTAATTTTAGCCCCATAGATGAAGAAAGGTACTGGGCTTAAAGT
>CAZXTB010000055.1:0-6644 GCA_964643535.1 uncultured Erysipelotrichaceae bacterium
ATCGCATGAAGACTTTTAATCTTGCCTTTGATGAGTAAAAAGGCTGCAGATTTTCCAATGATACGATCGATAACGATGGTGTCTTTGAAGAAATTTGGGTTTTCTCTTAAGGGTTTTAATAAAGGCTTAAGTCCTTTTTCTATACTGATGTATTCAAATTCACCTCTAGTGGCGATACAACTGAGGTGTTCGTTTTTTAAACGATCGACTGCTTTTTGAAGAAGGGTCATGAATTCCTTTCGATTCTCTTTAAAGAACTTGATTTGATGAAGAATATGGTGTTCAATTAATTATAGCGAGGTCACACCCATGTACACAAGGAAAATTGATAAATTAAACGTTAGTCCGTCGATGTTGGGCTTTGGTTGTATGAGATTCCCGACTTTAGTGGATGGGAAGATCGATGAGCTTAAAGCCACCGAGATGATTGAGATGGCCATGGCCAATGGGGTAACCTATATTGACACAGCCTATCCTTATCATAACGGAGATAGTGAACCATTTGTAGGAAAAGTACTAAAGAATCATAAAAGAGATTCCTTTGTTTTAGCAACGAAGCTACCCGTATGGTTGATCAAGACAAAAGCCGATGTGAGAAGACTTTTTTCTGAACAACTTAGAAGACTTCAAGTCGACTATGTAGATTTCTATATGTTGCATGCACTGGACGGAGATCGCTGGGATGAGTTGGTTAAGATGGGTGTACCAGAAGAAGTTGCTGAACTCAAAAAAGAAGGTAAGATCCGCTTTATGGGTTTCTCCTTTCATGATGAATATCCTGCTTTTGAAAAGATCGCGACCTATCGTGATTGGGACTTCTGTCAACTTCAATACAACTATTTAGATACCAATATACAAGCAGGAAGAAAAGGCTATGATTTAACCGTTAAGTTGGGTATTCCTTTGATCGTTATGGAACCCATTAAAGGAGGAACCTTAGCTGCTTTACCCAAAGACATCGCTGAAGTCTTTAAGAACTATGATCCTAAAGCATCCTTGTCTTCATGGGCTTTGCGTTGGGTCGCTCAACATGATAATGTTAAAGTCATTTTAAGTGGAATGAGCACCATGGATCATGTCTTAGATAATCTGGATACTTTTAATAACTATAAACCTTTGAGTCTTGAAGAAAACAAGATCGTCGATCAAGTTACTCACATCGTTAACTCTAGAACGAAGAATGGATGTACAGGCTGTGAGTATTGTATGCCTTGTCCATTTGGGGTCAATATCCCACGTAACTTTAAGATATGGAATGATTATGGGGTCTTTCAAGATCTACAGAAAGCCAATCGTCGATATTGGATCGATATGAAAGCTGAAGAAAGAGCCGATATGTGTCAAGCGTGTAGTGCGTGTGAAGATGTATGTCCTCAACACTTACACATCATCGATGACCTTAAACAAGTCGCTCTTGACCTAAGAAAATAATAATCATTATTAAAATTTCTTAACATTTCATGAAAATGAATCGTGTATAATGAAAAAAATGGAGTGCCCATGACTAAAGTATGCTTAGTAGATGATGAATTAAATATTCGTCGATTGGTTGCATATGACCTCAAGCAGGCGGGTTATGAGATTATCCTGTGCGAAAACGGACAAATTGCCTATGAGGCAAGTCAGGTTGATGTTTTTGACGTCTTTATTGTGGATTGGATGATGCCTGTGCTTAATGGGATTGAACTTGTGAAGAAATTGCGAGCTGATCATCAAAAGGCTTTGATCATTATGTTGACAGCTAAAGCAGAAGAAGAAGACCTCATTGAAGCTTTTGAAGCTGGGGTAGATGATTATCTAACAAAACCATTTTCCTCTAGAGAATTGTTGATTCGAATGAAAGCTCACTTAAATAGGATCAAGACTCACAAAGAGTCTAATTTATCCTTCTCAAATTTAACCTTGAATTTGCTTAATAGAGAAGTTTCTTACATGAATCATCTTATCGATTTAACTAAAATCGAATTTGACTTATTACATATGTTTATCCAAAATAAGGAAACGGTCTTATCAAGAGATCAAATCTTAAACACCATTTGGGGTTTTGACTATGATGGAGATACCAGAATTGTAGATGTGCATGTTTTTAAGTTAAGATCTAAACTAGGACACACAAGCCTGGAAATAAAATCCTCAAGAGGCATTGGCTATTTGCTTGAAGAGCATCATGAAAGCTAGACATTTATTCATCTACATTTTTTCTATAGCACTTCTACTTTATGGATATTTTGTCCTTAAAGTAGATTCAACCATCATTTTCCTTATGATGGTTCTTTTTAATGGTACATTTCTGTTTGTCATGGAATGGCTTCACCGAAAAGAAAGTGCGACTTTTCAATATAATACCAAGATCAAAAATCGCCAACAAGAGCTAGACCTTCAAGTTAAATCAAGACAGATTGAAACCATAGCCTTTAATTTACCTTTTCCATTGTGTCTAATGGACAAAGATGGAAAGATTGTGCTACATAATCAACGATTTCTACAATTCGTAATTTCAAATGAGACTCCACTGGAATACAACAGTGAGTCTTATCATCCTGAAATAGGAAAGTTTATCAAAGATGCCTATGTTAGAGAAGAAGCCCAAACTAAAACATTCAATTATAATGGGACAGACATACAAGCACTTTCTATTCCTGTTTTTGAGGATCGAAAAGCAGGATGGTTGTTTATGTTTTTAGACATCACCAAGATTCTAGAAGGGGAAAGACTTCAGAAAAGATTTCTTGCGGATGCCTCTCATGAGTTAAAAACACCTTTATCGGTCATCATGGGGATGATTGAGATTCTAAATCGTCCTAATTTCAAAGATGAAGAAATCATGAAGGATTTCCTAAATCAAATAGAAGTAGAATCTCAACGAATGGACAACATCCTCTCGGATCTATTATCGATCTCTAAAATATCCGCAAATAAGGTGGTGCTGTATCTTGAGCCGATTAATCTAAAAGAATTGATTGAAGAGGTATATACACCATTAAAATTGGCCCTAAGAGAAAAGAATCTTTCCTTTACGATGGAGATTGATGAAACGATCGTATTGAATTTAGATCATCAGAAGGCTTACCAAATCTTCTCAAATCTATTAATCAATGCGATTAAATTTACCGAAGAAGGCTCAATTAGTATAAAAGCTAGAATTTCGAATCCTTATTGTATTATTGAAGTCCAAGACACAGGGGTAGGGATCAAAGAAGATGATCAGAAATACCTATTCGAACGATTCTTTAGAGCCGATAATTCACGCGCTAGAACATCAGGTGGGAGCGGTTTGGGATTGGCCATCGTTAAATCCAGTGTTATTGCTCATAAAGGTGAAATTGAAGTAAGCAGTGTTTATGAAAAAGGATCTCTGTTTACAGTAAAGTTGCCTTTGTGATTGTGAACTTTTCTTAACATAAACTTAACTAAAAGGAAACCCTATTGAAGTAGGGTTTTTATAAACTATACTCAAGGAAATGATTTCCTGGAGGAAAGAATGAAATTAACAAGACTATTGATTGGCTCACTTATCATCACACTTAGTTTGGCGGCTTGTACCGACTCAAAATCAAAATTAGAAGGAAGTATTAATATTGATGGATCTTCAACGGTCTATCCAATCGCAGAATTGGTTACTGAAGACTTTAGTGCAGATTATCCTAATGTAGAAATCACTGTTGGTTTCTCTGGAACAGGTGGAGGTTTCACAAAATTCGCAGCCGGTGAAATTGACATCGCCAATGCTTCTAGAAAAATCAAGACGGCTGAAGCGGATGCCTTGAAAGCCGCAAACATTGAATACTTGGAATTAAAAGTTGCTTACGATGGACTTACTGTCGTCGTTAGTAAAGAAAATACTTGGGTTGATTACTTAACCTTCGATGAACTAAAAGCCATCTTTGGGGCTGATGCTACTGCCACCAAATGGTCTGATGTTCGTGCTGGTTGGCCAAGTGAAGACATCGTCATCTATTCACCGGGACATGATTCTGGAACCTTCGATTATTTCACTGAAGCTGTAAATGGAAAATCTGGCGTCATTCGTCAAGATTCTGAAACTGTAAAGATTTCGTTTAGTGAAGACGACAATGTCTTGGTTACTGGTGTTGCTGGTGATAAAGGATCAATCGGTTACTTTGGCTTTTCTTACTACGAAGAAAACACGGACAAGCTAAAAGCTGTTCCACTGACTAAAGTTGCTACAACCACAGCCATTAGCCCTTCCTTTAATGCAATCGCTGATAGCTCTTACCCATTATCGAGACCTTTGTACATCTATGTTAATAAGGCATCTCTCGAAAAAGAAGAAGTTATGACTTACGTAAAATTCTTTATCGAAAATGCTAGTGCACTCTCTGCTGAAGTTGGTTATGTTAGTTTACCTGAAGCAGATTACACTGCGGCATTGGCTTTACTTAAATAAGTTATAAAAAAAAACAGTTTAAATTAGGTGCCCCATAAGGCACCTTCTTGTGCCTAAGAAAGGTCAATTATGAAGAAAAAGCAAAAACATAAAAGAGAAGAAAAAGGGATTGAGATCATTTTGATTTTTGTCAGTATCATTTCCATCTTAACGACGGTCGGTATCGTAACAACCTTATTTTACGAATCCTACCTATTCTTTGAAGAAGTGTCCATCGTTGAATTCTTCACCACATTAAGATGGGCTCCTGTATTTGATCCCCCAGCTTTTGGGGTATTGCCTCTTCTATCAGGTACGCTTATGATCGCATTTCTCTCTAGTTGTATCGCCTTACCATTAGGTTTGGGAAGTGCCATCTATCTGAGTGAATTTGCTTCCAATAAGAGTCGTAAGCTGATTAAACCAGTCTTAGAATTATTAGCGGGAATTCCTTCTATTGTTTATGGTTTCTTCGCTTTGACCTTTATTACACCTGTTTTGAGAACGATCTTGCCTGAAACATCAGTCTATAATGCGTTAAGTGCGTCTATTGCGGTTGGGATTATGGCCTTACCTATGGTGGCTTCCTTGAGTGAAGATGCGATGAATGCAGTTCCTGACTCGATAAGACAAGGTGCGTATGCCTTAGGTTCTACAAAACTTGAAGTCGCCATTAATGTAATGGTTCCTGCAGCCTTTTCAGGAATTGCAGCGTCGTTTATGTTGGCCATCTCAAGGGCCATAGGTGAAACTATGATCGTTGCCATTGCCGCAGGGCAAAGTCCAATATTGACATTCAACCCAATGCAAAGCATCCAGACTATGACGGGATTTATGGTGAATATGGCTTTGGGGGATGTACAACAAGGAACCATAGAGTATAGGACATTGTTTGCCGTAGGTACAGTTTTATTCTTAATGACCCTTGTGATGAATTTGATTGCAAAAGAAATAATAAAAAGAAACAGGGAGGTATATTAGATGGATATGAAACTATATAAAGCAAGACATAGGAAAAATATTTTATTCCATTTCTTGTTAATGGGTTGTATTTTATTTTCTATAACCGCCTTATCTTTGCTTCTTTTTGATATTTTCAGTAAGGGTTTAGGTTGGCTAGACTGGGACTTTATAACAAGTCTACCATCAAGATTCCCTGCAAAGGCAGGAATTGTGTCCGCATTGGTGGGAAGCATCTGGACCATAGGGCTAACCTCAGTATTTGCGTTGACACTTGGAGTCGGAACAGCTATTTATCTTGAAGAGTATACGGACCCAAAAAAATTATTAAACAAAATCATTCAGTTAAATATATCGAACCTTGCAGGAGTGCCATCAATAGTATACGGTTTACTCGGTCTAGCATTGTTTGTGAGAGCATTGGGATTTGATAGAAGCATACTATCTGGGGCATTAACTTTGACACTTCTCATACTTCCAGTCATAACCATAGCATCGCAAGAAGCTATTAAGAGTGTCCCTAGATCTCTTAGAGAGGCATCATATTCTCTTGGGACAACAAAACTACAGACAGTAACAGGAGTTGTTTTGCCATATGCCATGCCAGGAATCTTGACGGGCTCCATTTTGGCTTTATCGAGAGCGATGGGCGAAGCGGCTCCGTTAATTATGGTCGGAGCTGCTGGATATATTGCATTCTTGCCTTCTAGCCCTTTCGATTGGTTCACGGTTTTGCCAGTACAAATATATAACTGGACTTCAAGACCGCAAGAGGATTTTCAACACATAGCCGCAGCAGGGATAATTGTGCTACTATTGTTATTGCTATCTGCTAATGCAGTAGCAATAATTTTAAGAAACAAATATCAGAACAGAATGGAGTAGGAGGAGAATATGTCATATAAAATGAATATAGAAAATCTTGATTTTTTCTATGGCGATTTCAAAGCATTAAACAACATAAGTATGGATATTGAGGAAAATAAGATTACCGCATTAATAGGCCCTTCTGGATGCGGGAAATCAACTTTAATTAAAACATTAAATCGTATGTGCGATCTAACGGAGGGAACTAGAGTAACCGGATCAATTAAGTTGGACGGAGAAGATATTTTAGGAAATTCAACAGATGTTGTCCTTCTGAGAAGAAGAATAGGTATGGTATTTCAGAAACCAAATCCATTTCCAAAATCTATTTATGAAAATGTAGTTTTCGGGCCAAGACGTCACGGTATTAATAATCGAACAGATTTAGATGAAATCATGGAAACAAGCCTAAGACAGGCCGCACTTTGGG
>CAZXTB010000055.1:6654-8081 GCA_964643535.1 uncultured Erysipelotrichaceae bacterium
TACAAAAACAATCATTAGTAACTTTTTATATACACAATCCTTTGGAGGTTAAAGCCGGTTTGGATGTAGTTGAATTGAAAAAGCATTATACTATTGTTACCGTAACGCATAACATGCAACAGGCAACAAGGATTTCGGATAAAACAGCATTCTTGCTTATGGGAGATTTGATTGAATTTGATAATACAGAAAAACTCTTTTCGGTGCCAAAAGATAAGCGAACTGAAGATTATATTACAGGGAGGTTTGGATGATGCGAAATAAATTTGAGTCACAACTTGAACAACTTAACACAGAATTGATTCATATGGGGTCACTAGTAGAGGAAGCTATATCGAGCGCTGTAAAAGCCCTTTGTAATCTAGACAAGGATGAAGCCCATAGAGCAATCAAATCTGATATGCAGGTTGATTATAAGGAAAAAGAAATTGAAGATTTATGCTTAAAACTATTATTGCAGCAGCAACCTGTTGCCAGAGACTTACGAACTATTTCTGCTGCATTGAAAATGATTACGGATATGGAAAGAATTGGAGATCAGGCTGCGGATATTTCGGAGATTACTATTCTACTTTCAGATAGTCCATCTGTAATGACTTTGGTCACAATCCCTGCAATGGGAGAAGCAACTAAGAAGATGGTAACAGCAAGCATAGATGCCTTTGTGAAAAGAGATTTAAACCTTGCGAAATCCGTTATAGAATCAGACGATATTGTTGATGATCTTTTTATTAAGGTGCGAAACGATTTGATTGAACTCTTGATGAAGGAACCTGAAATGGGCGCCCAACTAATGGATTTATTAATGGTAGCAAAATATTTGGAGCGAATAGGAGATCATGCTGTCAATATAGCAGAATGGGTTATATTTTCGATAACAGGCGAACACAAGGATATTGATGCGAGTGAGGTAGCATATGAATAATGACAAGCTCATATATTGTGTAGAAGATGATACAAATATAAGGGAACTTGTTGTTTATGCGTTGAACAATATGGAATTTCAGGCAGAAGGATTTGCTTGCGGGGAGGATTTCTTTAAAAGATTAAATTTGGAAAAACCTGCGCTTATTCTTTTAGATATAATGCTACCTGGAGAAGACGGATTATCAATATTAAAAAAAATAAGAGATAATAGGGAAACTGAGAATATTCCAGTAATTCTACTAACTGCAAAGGGCGCGGAATATGATAAAGTTCAAGGACTTGATGCAGGGGCTGATGACTTTGTAGCAAAGCCTTTTGGTGTTATGGAACTAATTTCTCGAATTAAAGCAGTATTACGTAGAATCCAACCAGAAACTGAAAGTAGAAATATTTCAATAGGCAAATTAAAAATTGATGTAAAGCAAAGAAGAGTATACCTAGAGGGAAGGGAGATTTCTCTAACTTATAAGGAATTCGAGCTATTGCTTTATTTAGCACAA
>CAZXTB010000056.1:0-7129 GCA_964643535.1 uncultured Erysipelotrichaceae bacterium
ACGCCGCCAGCGTTCATCCTGAGCCAGGATCAAACTCTCCATTTGATTTGCTCATATTTTTTTTAATTAAAACCGACCTAAGTCGGTCAACATTTCTGTTATTTTAATCGACGTTTTTTTCCTATTTAGTTTTCAAAGATCGGCCGCATCCACTAGATTTGAGCTCGACTTGCTTGCGCTTGTCTTGTTCGTTGTTTTCGTGAGTGCCTATTTATAATACCAAATGCCCCCTTGCCTGTCAACAACTTTCAACCACATTTCTCATTTTCTTTTTTACGAGATTTGTAAGGGGCGGAAAAGCAAATTTTACTCCTGTGATTTATGCTGCACTTTAAGGTAGACATCGAAGTAATCTTCGATCTCATCTCTTATAAAGGGCGATTGCTTTGCTTGGATGATCCCTAAGAGTTCTTGTAGAGTTCTCTCCACAATGATCTTCAAATCATCGCTATAGCGCATCAAGTCACCATGCAAGGCATATTCATCTTCATCCAGGATATTGGTTGCACCATCAGGATAGACTTTAACATCTAAATCATAATCAATGTTCTTTAATGCTTCTCCATCATATAAAGAAGGAGAGGCCAAATTACAATAATAATAGATACCGCTTTTTCTAAGCATCGCAATGATATTGAACCATTTCTCTGGATAGAAGAAACAAATGGCAGGTTCACGAGTGAACCATCTTCTTCCATCCGCTTCAATCACCCAAGTCTTATTGGTGACCACCACGGTTCTTTCGTCCGTACTTTCCAAAACTAAGCCTCTCAACCAAGTGCGGTGTAAAGACCCGTTATGTTTGTATGACTGGATTTTGATCATCTGTCCTTGTTTGAGATTCATGCGGTTTCCTTTAAGTGCTTTTCTATTATATCACAGGAGCCCCAAAAGAAAGGATGAGATTGTCTCATCCTAGATCTTACTTACGATTAAGTGGTAAACGACTAAGAATCAAAGGAACCAAGATGACCCCTAAGATCATTGTCGGCAACATATATGAACCATTATAGATAAGCGATCCACTCCAAGTCACATTCCAAAGTAAGGCTCCTACCACCACATGCGATCCAAATCGAATCAGATTGGTGATGATGACCCCTGTCTTAATCGACAGTTTCCATAACTTTATATCCTTAAATAAAGGGGCTAAACCATAGATCCCAAACGGAAGGATATAATCTAAGATGAATCCTACCAAAGGCCAAGTTGGGGTAAACCAAGGTTGAGCGATCATAAACTGAAGTGGAATACTGATAAGACCCACCAAGACCCCTTCTTTCCAACCTAAGTGATACGCCGCAATCAAGATGGCCAAGGTCCCTAATCCTAAGGAACCCCCATTGGGCATCGTAAAGAAACCAAAGGTATGTGCCGCATAATCTAAGACAATAAACAAAGCAGAATACAAAGCAATAAAAACCAACCTCAAAACCATTCGATCTCGTTTCATAAAAATACACCTCCTGTGATGTGAGGCGTAAGGATGTAAACTCCCTACGCTGGTTTTAACCAGATCAGGTGATAAGGGTCTGTCTTCAAACATCTCAGCCTATTGGCTCCCCTGTTCACGAGTTCATCTTAACATATTGTGTTAAAATAAACACATGAACACACTCACTGGAACAAACGATCTCGATTTATTATTGGCTCAAGCTACATCTCTTATCGAGACAGAAAAAGATGAAATCGCGAATATGGCCAATCTTAGTGCTTTGATCTTTCACAGTATCCCTAATCTAAATTGGGTAGGTTTCTACATATATAAGGATAGAGAATTGGTTTTAGGACCTTTTCAAGGTCAAGTAGCTTGTGTTCGACTTCAACTTCATAAAGGTGTCTGTGGAACCAGTGCCGCTGAACACAGAACCATCAACGTCCCTAATGTCCATGTCTTTGAAGGACATGTGGCCTGTGACAGTGCCTCCAATTCAGAAGTCGTGGTCCCGATCATAATAAAGGATGAGCTTTATGGGGTCTTAGATGTAGACTCACCCATCTATGATCGATTCGATCCAGCACTAATAAAGTTTATGGAAGACATCGTCGATCTGTTTAAAAAAGCCAGCTTCTAAAGCTGGCTTTCTAATTGGGATACGATGGTTTCTGCGACTTCATGAGATCTTAACCCAACTTCAAAGGGGAAATCAAACGGAGTCTTGTTTTGGATACTTGAAATAAAATGCTTGATCATATCTTCAAAGCCTCGTTTATTCAAGGTCGCTTGCCAAGCAGAGCGTGTTTTGATTTGTAAGGCATCTTCTTTATAGACTTCTAAGCTTTCCATCTGTAAGATACGTTTCTTTTCCCCATGACGCATGACTTCTAAGATTTCTTCAGTAACCCCATTATCATAATTGGTGATCCCGATCGCATGGCTATGTTCGCTATAATAGTTGACCACCACCATCGTCATCTTACCATTCTTAAAGGTTCCTTTAGCGTCTACCTTTATCACAGGTTCTTGAAGTAGATACAAACACGTATCGATCACATGGATATAATCATCAAAGACGAAGTGTCTTATCTCATCCCCTAAAGGAATGATCCTATTTTTCTGAAAGAAAATCAAATCTGGGGTTCCTTGATGAGCCATCTCTTTTACGAAAGGTACATAACGTCGATTGAAACCAACCATAACGCGTGTCTTATGTGCTTTCGCAAGATCCACCAAAGCTTTGGTTTCTGCGTAAGATAAGGTGACTGGTTTATCAATATGTAAAGGAATACCTGCTTCGATGATCAACTTGGCTTGTTCATAGTGGGCTTCAGTCGCAGAACACAGAAAAATCATATCTGGTTTCTCATCGATGAGTTCTTTAAGATCGGTCATCCCAACTCTTAAATGGTATTGGCTCATGATGTCTTTCACCGTTTCAGGATTACGTGTACACGGGATCACTTCAATGCCAGGTAAATTACATAAAACAGGTAAATACGCTTTCTTAGCGATACCACCAATCCCAACGATGCCTACTTTCGTTAATCTAGGTTCACTCATGAGTTTCCTCCTCAACGGTGTTTATTTTACATACATCGATCCATCCCAAGGCTTTTGAGAATACTTCCAGTTCTTCTAGATCTAGTTCTATCGCTGAATTAGAACTTCCAACCGCTGGGAATACGGTCTCAAATCGTCTCATCGATTGATCTAAGTAGATCTTACAATCTGCCTTTACCCCAAAAGCACAAACCCCTCCTACCCCATGACCTACTCTATCTAAGGTCTCTTCAGGATTAAGCATCCTAGCTTTCATCCCAAATTGACTTTTAAACTTGGCGTTATCTATTTTCGCATCTCCTGCTGTAACCACCAAGATCGCACCTTCATTATCCCTAAATGCTAGGGTCTTAGCGATGCGTTGTGGAACAACGCCTAATGCTAAGGCAGCTAAGTCAACGGTTGCACTAGAGACCTCAAAAAGCTGTATACGAGATTCTGCGTTATATTCCTTTAAATGTTCGATCGCTGCTTCTAGTGCCATATTTACCTCAATTCATTGTTTCTATTATAGCATCCCAATTAAAAAGCTTGCGCTTTAGCGCAAGCTCTATTTAACATCTATCTTCTTAATCTCTTGATGCTCAATTTCGATCATTGGGCATTTGATCTTTAGAATCCCCTCTTCATAAACAGCTTCAATGGATTTGGAATCAATGTTTTCAAGATGTATTTGTCGGCTATAACTTTCAAACGAACGTGAGCGCATTAAATAGTGTTTGTCTTCATCTTTGGTTTCTTCAACATGTTGAGCCTTTATAGTAAGAATATCACCGTGGAAATCCAAATTGATATCTTCCTTCTTATATCCTGGAAGCTCCACCTCAACATGCATAATCCCCTTTTCTTTGTAGATGTCCAGACGCTCATGCATTCTCTTTGGCCAAAACAAATCATCTTCGAAAAACTCATCCAATCTGAAGGGATCCGGTCGACGCATTAAGCCATTACGCATATGCTTCCTCCTAAAGACCTAAGGGTCTTTCCCTAATCAAAATATAGCGCGTTTTTCGTAAATTTCAAGTACTTATTCTATCTATAATGCAAAAATTTCTTCGATAGGAAGTCAGAGTTAATTCTCTAATAAACGTAAATCAAAAAAAGAACACAGTGATTTATAATAGGAGTCATTCTAGCTCAAAAGAACAATTGAATATTCCTTATAACTTGACTATTTTTTTAAAGATTGTCGATACAAAGTCATGTTTTTATGACCTTCTTTTAATAAACGGATCATCTCTAAGATTCTTTTGTGTCTAGTGTCTTGATTCTCCGTTGAGAAAAGATAAACTGCCCAGTCTTTTCGATACCCAGGCGCTAAACTTTGAAAGAAAGATAAGGCCTTTGGTTCATCCTTAAGAAGGACTTCTACTTCAGGAATATGATGGATATAATCTGAACCCATTTGAGAAGGTCGTGCGTTAGCACCTTTCTTAGAATCTATTTTCTTGACTTCTAATAAGGTAAAGACCTCATCAAAAGCCAACATCCGATTAAACTTATAAGCACTCTTAAACATAAAGCCATCATCATCCATATCTACCTTAGGAAAGATCTCATCTCGATGAACGTAAGATGGATACTTAGGATTACCTTTTTTTGGATAACACAGAAATAGAACTCCTTTGTCTAAAATAGGATCTTGTTTAATCAAAGACCTTAAGGTAGAGAAGAATTCTTCATTGGTGGTCGTAAAAACAAGCAAGGCTTCTTGTTTATCCTTGAGTGGATTTGAACCTAAGACTTCAAGTTCAGTTTGAAGATACGCAGGCATATTGAGTATGGGAAGATCTTTAAAGGTATCTAGTTTAAATTTTTCGATGATTTGCGACATAAGAATCTCCTTTTAACGAAATTATGATAGCTTTTATTTGAGCGTATTTCTACTTGTTTGACTAAAGGAGAAGCTTTGTCGTGCTAAAATGATTAAAAGATAAGGTCAACGATCATGAACATCCATTTTGAACAAGCAATAATCAGTAATGAAATCGCCCAACGAATGATGAAGTGGTATAACGATCCTGAGATCGCCTCTTTTATTCATCCCAATTTTAAAGAGGAAGAAGCTCATGTGTTTACCTTAGAAGATGTCTTCAAACAACTTGAACCTCAAGCTCAGATCACGCATCTATTTATTATGGATGACGATGAAGTCATCGGTGAGATATCCATCACCAAGGATTTCCATTGGTTGATGAGAAAGACCCCTGATTCAGCTTGGATATCCATCTTGATTGGAGAAAAGTCCTATTGGGGAAAAGGCATCGCTAAGATGGCCATGCGTTATCTTGAGGATGAATGTCGTCGATTGGGCTATAAACGCATCGAATTAGGAGTTTTCGATCACAATCATAAAGCTCAACACCTTTATGAAAGAATGGGTTATGTTCCCTTTATCATCAATGAACACATTACGTATTCTGGTGGTGTTTGGCATAATGATATAAGAATGGAAAAGAATCTCTAAAAAAAGCCCGCAAGGGCTTTAAGTGTTTATAAGGTCTTGGTCATGTGATATTTCACATTGACGATGGGATAATGTTTCTGAACGAAAGCTAAATGATAGCCATGTTTTTCATAGAAAGGTCGAGCTTGAAAGCTATAGGTATGAAGCACTGCGTATTTACAGCCTCGTTTAACCGCTTCAGCTTCTGCTTCTATCAATAAACGTGATCCTAAGCCTTTGTAGCGTTGACTGGTCTCTACCCATAGGTAATCGATCTCTAACCATTGACCAACAATGGTACAGACCAAACCTCCTAATAGTTTTCCACTAGCGTCACGCTCATCAAAAACGATCTCAAGATCATCTTGGATTTCTAAATATTTAGAATTGTAAGCTTTTAGATGTTGACGCACTTCATGACGAAGTGCTTCCCCAGATTGAATGTGTTTTTGCATATGTTCCTCATGGATTGTTGAAAATTATTTATCACTGAATTGAGTTTAACACAAACTATATCTAGATATATTATATATGCTCACGAATTGATTTGGCGATATTTCGTTCTTTTTTTGATTAAACGATTAAATATTTGTTTTACTTTCTCCAAAATGTCTGGCAATCTGCTTTTTCGATGATATTGAATTCGATCATTCTTCCAAGAAGTTCATAATCTACAGGTTTATTCCAAGGAAACTTCATCAACATCATTGTTTGTTCATACCCAGCTTTTTTGATTTCTTCAGAGAAATGTTTCATCCCAACCATCTCAGGTGCACAGGCAAGATGTTTACTAGAGATACTGAACCCTATGATAAAAGTCCCATGATCAGTAAACATAGGTTGATTCCATGCGATACGCATCTGTAACTCTGGATACTTCTTATGTATCCATTCTAAAACCTCTTCTGTTCTTTCTCTTTGAGAAGGATTAGGAATAGCTTCTAGATATTCTTTAAAGGTTTCAATCATAAGGACTCCTTTCAACATTAAGTACTTTTAATTTAACCTATTAAGTTAGGAAAAGCAAAAAGAGTGATTTAGTAAAGAAGATTATTCTTAGCCATTCAAAATCAAATTATACTAAGGATATACTCATGTTTCATTCTTTGTCTAGTACACATTTCCTAACTCCACAGTTTTCACAAATCTAGGCAATATGTCGTTTATAATAGTTATAAAGAGGTAATCCTATGAAAATATTTAATGTTTTTAAACCCAAAAAGAAACAAATCTTGGAAGTTGAACCCCCATTTGTGGCAGAGATGAGAGAAAATGAAAGACGTTTTAACCAAATATCCAAAGCTGATTTCTCAAAACTAGAAGACAGTCAGCTGCTCGATGCGATGCTTTATTGGGTAGATAACCTTCGATGGAATAAAATGATAAAACTTGAGGATCTACCTGAACCAGTTCAAAATGCATACGCATGTTTCTCAGTCTATGGTGAAATCATGAATGGTGGATTGAATCAAGTCTTCTTCAATGATACGAAGCATTATGTTCATCTGTGTGTAGACGGCTATGAGAAAATTGGAGCTACTGAGATTAGCACCATAATCAAGGAAGCCATGGATATCGTGACCAATCAAAAAGGACGATATGAAGCACTAGATGATGGAACACTTGATAGCTTTATGGAATCCTATGAAGATGACCCACTAAGTGATCTAGATGATGTTTTT
>CAZXTB010000056.1:7139-8064 GCA_964643535.1 uncultured Erysipelotrichaceae bacterium
TAAAAGGTTTTCGATGTTTTTTATGAAAAATCTGATGATATAGATCTATGCCAAGTAATCACCAACTATATTCGATTAAACATCGATAGTTTTGGAAATTAAATACAAAAGAAAAGCCCTTGATGGGCTTTAATGTCTACTGGAGCAGGTGAGGGGATTGGATATGTTCCTTTACCAGGATTAACCTATCCTCAAATCACTAACATTTCCTTCCAAACCTTCCCCATTTCTTCATGGCTTTAACACTTTGTATAGTCAATTGTATAGTCACGCAATAAGGCAAATGATTATTAAAGAACTTCAGCCCTACCACTATGACATTTTACAATGGGACTTCGCTTTTCTCAACACACTCCAGTTTAATCTATTTCAACAAGACTTCATTTTTCCTCTTGTTTTTTATTAACTAATTTAAGACACTCACCTCCTCTTCCAGATCCCGAATTCATTTCTCCTTCTCTTTCAATCTCGCTGTCAGTTCTTTCTCACTTTTAGTCGCGGTCGCTTTATGACTTTTTTCTTCGTGATAGGTGGGCATCTGATTGTTTCTTCGATATTCCCTCACCCACTTACACACGGTATTTGTATCGATCCCCATCTCCTCGGCGACACTGGTCGCGGACTTACCGCTTTCCAAGATGTAGTTCACAGTTCTTTGGCGTATTTCAGGGGTATATTTACTATTGTTGCTTGGCATTGGTGCTCCTTTTGTACTCATACAACTTTAACATTGTGACTCTACAAAAGTCGACCTATTCCAAATTATTCTGCGTTTTTATCGAACAATTTGGTATGAATTATCCACTTCCATGAAATATAACTGAACAAAACCAATGATAATCCTAAAATTACTATTCCTACCGGAAATGACATTACGAATAGCTCTTTAAAATCTGAAAATAAAAGAGCGACTACTGCACTGATA
>CAZXTB010000057.1:0-4139 GCA_964643535.1 uncultured Erysipelotrichaceae bacterium
ATGACGTTCTTTTGATGATCAAACGAAATGATCTAGTTTTACTGATTAATCCAAGTTCTCAACTCGTTGAAATCCCACTCAAGGGAAACATCCTGTATACTGAAAAGAGTAGTTCACACTGTAGTGCTTATGATATCAAATTGATACAGATCGGATAAACCATGATTTCAAACGAAAAGCTTAGAAAATCCTTACGTGCACTCTCCATTTTATTTTTAGTTTGGGCCGTCTTTTTGTTTGGTCAAGATTCCTATAGTACGATGAATCATCAACAAGAAAACGAAAACCTTACCGACATCAAAGAAAACATCAGTGAAGAAATCATCGATACCACAGGGACTCCCCCAGAAGAAGTCAAACCTGAAGACATCATGGGTTCTCAAGCGTTTTATGATAATCTAAAAGCCACCAACGAAGACTACATCGGTTGGATCTATCTACCAGGACTAAAGATCGATCATCCTGTCGTCGCAGCCCCTAATAACTCCTATTACCTTAATCATGGATTCTATAAGGCCTACAATATGTATGGGACGATCTTTGCGGATTATCGCAATACAGAGCTCTTCTTAGAACCCCACTTGGTTATTTATGGTCATCATATGAAGAATAAATCGATGTTTAGTTATTTAGACACCTTAAGAACCAAGAGTAACTACGCCGCCAATAAGATCATAGAGATCTATACCTCAGAAGGCTTAAAGAAATACATCATCTTCTCAGTTCATTCTGTCAATGCGGAGATCACTTCAATAAGTCTACCCTATGAAGCTAACGTTCAGACCCTTATCGCCAGTTATACAAAAAAAGCCCTCTATAAGACGGGCGTAGATACCTCTAAAGCAACTCAAGTCTTAACCTTAGTGACCTGTACTTTAGCGGTCACCAATGGGCGTTTATTCGTTCATGCGATTCCTTATAACGACTAATTACTTCTTCGCAAAGACCACTAAAGTATAAGGATTGATCGTTACGTTTTGAGCTTTGACGGAGTCGAGTAGACCTGCCTCATTGGCTAAGATTTCTACAAAATCATCAAAGTGTTCATAATAGATTTGATTGGTAGGATTGATATAGACCCATAACTCATGATATGGGTTTTTTCTTTCACAGGTATAATGAATCACCAACATCCCATCGAAGTTTCTAAAGGTGACTCTGTTTTGGATCACCGTAGAACTGGTTAATCTAAAGATAGGCAAGCGTTTACGTAAAGCAATGAGATCTTTGGTGTATTGGTTCACTTCTAGATGACGTTCTTTTCTTAACCAATCGACTTGATTGATCGCATCTGAACTTCGATAAGAGTTATGTTGACCATTCTTGGTTCGACAGAATTCTTGACCAGAGTGTAAGAAAGGGATCCCTTGAGCTAAGAGCACAGACCCTATCATCAATTTTTGTTTCTTGATTCTTATTTCCCGGGAATCTTCTTTACAGCATTCCTTCAGTTTATCCCATGAAGTATGATTATCATGACATTCGACATAGTTGACGCTTTGGGTCGGTTGATCAAAGATCTTGACCAAGCCAGAGATACAATTACCTACCATAGCGGCTTTCATCGCATCGATAAAAGAGGCATCTCCAGAGGCATAGCCCTTCATGGTGATCTCATCAGGTGATGTTCTTCCTTTAACGTGTTCTCTAAAGAAATCATTGAAGTGCGCAATATGAGGCATCTTAGATTGATTGCCCATATTGGCTTTCATCTCTTCAGGTAAGATGGTTGGCATATTCCAACCTTCCCCATAGACCATAGAATCGGGTTTAAGTGCTTTACACTGAGCTTCTACCGCATTCATCGTCTCAACATCCAAGACCCCCATTAAGTCAAAGCGGAACCCATCCACATCATAGGCTTCCATCCAACACTTAACGCTGTCTAAGAGAAACTTACGTACCATCAATCGATTCGAATCCACATCGTTATTACAGAAGGAGCCATTGGATAAAGCCCCAGACTGAGATCTTCTAAAGTAATAATAAGGCACTACTTTCTCAAACGCATTGGATTCCATCTCATAGACATGGTTATACACCACATCCATGATGACCCTTATGCCTTGTTTATGAAAAGCTTGAACCATTTGTCTTGCTTCTAAGACTCGTTTTAAAGGATCTTTAGGATCGCTTACGAAACTTCCTTCAGGGACATTGTATTGAAGAGGATCATAACCCCAGTTATAGAAAAGTGAAGGATTGTCTTCATCGACGGTAGAAAAATCATACATCGGCATGATTTGGACATGAGTAACCCCTAAGTCGACGATATGACTGAGTCCTGTGATCGTTCCTTGAGGCGTCTTTGTGTTAAGCTCGGTTAAACCTAAGAATTGACTACGGGATTTGACCCCAGATTCAACTTGAGCAGTAAAGTCTCGTACACTGAGTTCATAAATGACCGCATCGGTAGGATGGGTAAATGATGGTAAACGATGAGCGAATCTTTCCACATCGACCAAGTTATAATCGATGACCACACTGGCGGTATTGTTGGAGGTCGCACTACGTGCGACAGGATCACTGGATGTATTCCAGTTTCCGTTGACTAATACATGGTAAAGATACTGTCTCCCATGAAGATTCCCTCGCACATTAAAACGAAAGACACCTTTGTCAGTGCGCTTCATCTCAAAGCTCTTTTTAGGGCTATCCATCAACTCTAAGATAACACGGGTTGCGGTAGGTGCCCATAAGGTAAAGTCCGTCCCATCATCACTTGGATGGACTCCTAGATCATCACCATCATAATAAAACTCTTGATCAAAACGAGCTGTTTTCGTAATCAAAGAATATTGAAGAGGAACCTTTAAACCGTGTTCTTCGGTGACTTCATAAGCTTGACCAATCTCAATGACTTCGTTGGTTTGAATGATGTATTTATTATAATCCCCTTGAGATAACTCAAAATTTAAGATGGGGCACTTACTCACCGTACCATCTGGTTTCTTCAAGTAAAAGACATCAGATTTCCCATTATAGAACTGACGAGACAAATAGATGGTGATCAGCCCATAATCATCTAAATGGGCTTCATATTTTACAGATTTTCTCACGGTTAAATTATACCTCTTTTAATGTGCTATGCAAGAAGAGAGTCCCTGCGATGGTCCCAAAAAGACATAGAAGAATCATTCCTAAAAATCCAAAGCTTTGATAAAACAAAGGTCCAAATCCATTCACCAATAAACCATACACAGCTCCTGTTAAACTCATCAGCATGATCACTGTTCCACTTTGTCTACTGTATCTTACCGCAAGGATAGGATTGATCAAGCCTACGATCGTATCATAGCCCAAAGAAAACACCAAGGACACCGGTATGATGATCAACGGATTAAGACTCACCATAGGAAGTAGACCCACTAAAGTAACATATAAGCCTACCTGAAAGAGTTTGGTCATCCCAAATCGTTTATTTAGAAAGAAAATGACGAAGGCAGAGGTAATCGATCCTAGCCCAATCATCGTATAGATCGAGGAGATCTGTAGTTGGGTATATCCATTCTCACTTAAAAAGACGCTTAGAAAATTAAAGAAAACTGCCCCTGGTAAACCTGTCGCTAAGCTTACCCCCAAAAATTTCCTAACGGTCTTGTCTTTTAATAAGAGTTTGATATCGTTAAGCGTAAGATGATTTTGATGAGAAGAACTTACGTTGGGGATCATAAGTAAAGCTAACCATAAGATAAGACCAAATCCAAATAAACTAAGGTATAGAAACTTAAAACTGGTTGTTTCTACGATCGATGAAGCTAAGATCGGTGATATAAAGACCCCTAACGCAAAAGCCAACTTCAAGAAAGCGGATGTATGACCCATATGTTTATGATCTAAGAATTTTGATAGGTAAGAAACAATAAGCCCTAAGATCGCAAAGTAACCTAAGCCCACCATAAAACGAGCACTAAAATACATGATGACGGTCGTACTAAAGGCCGCTAAAAGATGACCACAGACAAAGATAAAGGTCCCACCAATCAAGATCGCTTTGGTTCCTCTTTTATCCGCGAGGTAACCAAAGATCGGTGATAAGAGCCCTGCCGCAACGAAACCTATATTTAAAAAAGTCGCATTCGACGAAGGAATATTAAAATAAGAGGTGATACTTGGGGCCAAAGAAAAAACCATACTCA
>CAZXTB010000057.1:4164-8043 GCA_964643535.1 uncultured Erysipelotrichaceae bacterium
TTCGTAAAGTCATTACATTACTTTACACGATAAAGCTTAGTTCGTAAAGCAAAGGCTTAGCTAAACCCTTATAAAAAAACAGCTTTTCAGCTGTTAGTTTTGTAGAGGTTTGATATGCCAAATGTCTTCTGCGTATTGTTTGATCGTACGATCTGAAGAGAAGAATCCAGATTGAGCGATATTGACCAAGCACATCTTGGCCCAATAGGTCTGATCGTTGTATCGACGTTGAACTTCTTCTTGGGCATCCACATAGGATCTAAAATCAGCCAAGAGGAAGTATTCATCGTTTCTAAACATCAGTTCATCATAGATGATCTTAAATTCATCACGACTTTCACTAAACGAACCATCGATCAATGAATCTACCACGGCCTTTAGTTCAGGATCCGCATTGTATTTATCCCATACATTGTAGCCTTTTAAGGTCAAGGCTTCGATGTCTTCTACTTTTAATCCAAAGATCACATCATAAGCAGAACCTACATGTTCATGGATCTCCACATTGGCTCCATCTAAGGTACCCAAGGTCAAAGCCCCATTCATCATAAACTTCATATTGCCTGTTCCACTGGCTTCTTTACCAGCGGTTGAGATCTGTTCAGAAACATCGGCCGCATTCATTAAGATCTCTGCTGTAGAGACATTATAGTTAGGTAAGAAGACAACCTTGATGAACTTAGAGATCGCAGGATCGTTATTAGCGACTGTCCCAACGCTATGGATAAGCTTAATGACCTTCTTCGCGAAATAGTAAGCAGGCGCTGCTTTAGCCGCAAAGATAAAGGTTCTTGGGGTCATGGTGAAGCTAGGATCCTTCTTGATCTTTTGGATCAAGTAAATGATATGCATGACGTTGAGTAATTGACGTTTATAGGCATGTAATCTTTTCGCTTGGACATCAAAGATCGAATTGGTATCGACTTTGATTCCAGTTGTTTTTTCAATATGAGCCGCTAAGATTTTTTTACGTTTAGCTTTAACTTCTAAGAAAGCTTTTTGGATCTTAGGAGAATCCACATGAGCCATTAAACGTTGTAAGGTTTCTGGTTCATAGAGATAATCAGACCCGATCGTCACATCCAGTAAGTCTTTTAACTGTGGATTTGAATAAACAAGCCATCTTCTATGGGTAATCCCATTGGTTTTGTTGTTGAACTTTTCTGGATAAAGTAAATAGAAATCTTTAAAGAGATCTTTGATCAAGATGTCTGTGTGTAGTTTCGCTACCCCATTGACAGAGAAAGCAGAAACGATTCCCAAATGAGCCATCTGAACCTGTCCATCACGAATGATGGATACACGGTTGATGAGGTCTGTTTGTTGAGGATACTGACGTCTTACGCTTTCTAAGAATCTTCGATTGATTTCTTCGATGATCATATAGATTCTTGGTAGTAATCTTTGGACATACTCAATAGGCCACTTTTCTAGTGCTTCAGCCATAACGGTATGATTGGTATAGGCAAAGATTCGCGATACGATTGGCCAAGCTTCATCCCAGGTATAGTGATGTTCATCCATAAGGACCCTCATCAATTCAGGAATGGCTAAGATAGGATGCGTATCATTCAACTGGAATACCAACTTATCAGCCATATTGTCTAAAGAAGGATAGACTCTAAGATGAGCCTTGATGTTGGAAGCAATCCCAGCACTACTAAAGAAGTATTGTTGTTTTAAACGTAAGAAACGTCCATGTTCAGTAGAATCATCAGGATATACGTTTTGACAGATTTCTCTGAGTTCATTGATGTATTGTCTAAAGTCTTTATCAGTAGGTAAATTATCAGAAGCCTCAGCAGACCATAGTCTTAAGGTATTGGTTTGATCTGTTCCTCGTCCTACAATGGGCATATCATAAGGAACGGCTAAAACAGACTCATAACCGACATGGTTGAAAACAATCTCCACGCCTTCGCCTTTCTGCATCTCGATTCTTCCCCAGAATTTGACTTCAACTGTATGCTTAGGTTTACGAACTTCCCATACATTACCTAAACGAAGCCATTGATCAGGAACTTCGACTTGGTAACCATCCACGATCTTTTGTTTAAAAAGCCCATATTCATATCGAATACAGTTCCCATGTCCTGGTAGACTCATCGAAGATAAGGAATCCATAAAGCACGCCGCTAAGCGTCCTAGACCTCCATTACCTAAACCTGCATCTGATTCCATGTCTTCCAGTTGATTAAGATCGATGTCGAGTTCTTTTAAACCATCTTTGACCACATCATAGATCCCTAGGTTCATTAAGTTATTGGTCAATAGTCTTCCGATTAAAAATTCCATCGAAAAATAAACCAATTGTTTGGCTTCTAACTGGGCAACTTCTTCCTTGGTATTCTTCCAATGGATCGAAGCATAATCCCTAACCATTTCTCCTAGAACCATATAACGTTCAGTACGATGCGATTCTGAAACTGAACGACCATAATTTTCAATAACTCTTTGCGCAAAATCACGCTTAAACTCAAATTTGTCTTTAAACATCCAAGACCTCCTTCAAAAAGCACGTGCTTATTTTAGCATAAATTAGTCATAATGCTCAATGTTTTATCGACGCAACTCAAACATAATTCCCGCAAACGGGGCAATTCTTATGTTGATCGACTGAGGATAGCCGTGTGAAGGATAGTCTTCTGAGTTAAGCGGGAAGTAATTACACATGTTATTTCCGTTATAAATGTCTTTCTCAGTGTTCATGATTTCCGTATAAAGACCCGCATGCGGTACCCCTAAACGGAAGTGTTCAAACGCATTAGGGGTCATATTTAAGACCACGACCACCGATGAATGTTCATCTTCTCTTAAATAGGTGTAGATGCTTTGACTCGCATTATCCGCATCGATCCATTTAAATCCAGGATGCTTATAATCGTTGCTACTTAAAGAACTATGATAAAAATAAACATGGTTCAAATCGCGAATATAACGATGGAACTTGTTGTGCCCATCAAAGCCCAATAAGAACCAATCGAGTTCAGTGCTTTCGTCGAATTCTTTAAACTGGGCCAATTCATTGCCCATAAAGTTCAGTTTCTTACCTGGATGGGTCATCATATATAGATAGAGGTTTCTTACTTGAGAGAACTTCTGTTCATAAGTTCCCCACATCTTATTGATGATGGTTCCTTTCCCATGAACCACTTCATCATGAGATAAAGGCAAGATAAAGTTTTCTGAATAGAAATAGGCCATAGAGAAAGTGAGTTGATGATGATGGAATTGTCTATAGACAGGATCCAATGCGTAATACTTCAAGGTATCATTCATCCATCCCATATCCCATTTATAGTCAAATCCAAGACCCATATCGGTTGTAGGATGAGTGACCTTAGGAAAGTCTGAGGAATCTTCCGCGATCATGGTGACACCAGGATAGCGTACATTGAGGTAATAATTCAATCGACGAATAAAGGCCACAGCGCCATCATTGGATCCGTTTTGTTTATTGCCGTGCCAATAAATAAGGTTACTGACCGCATCGACTCGTAAACCATCGATATGATAGGTCTCCATCCAAAAAGACGCAGAAGACATTAAGAAAGATCTTACTTCTTCTTTCCATAAGTCAAAGTTCTGTGTATCCCATTGACTGTTGGCATCTTTCTCATCTTGATATTCATACAGAGCTGATCCATCAAAATATCTCAACCCAAAATCATCCTTTACGAAATGAACTGGGACGAAGTCTAAGATGACACCGATATTGTTGATGTGACATTGATTGATCAAATGCATAAACTGCTTAGGTGTCCCATAACGAGAAGTCAATGAGAAATAACCATGGGCTTGATAACCCCAACTTCCATCAAAAGGATGTTCAATACGAGGCATCACATCACTGTGGGTATACCCCATATCTTTGATGTA
>CAZXTB010000058.1:0-7861 GCA_964643535.1 uncultured Erysipelotrichaceae bacterium
AGGATAACCATAATAGCCATCTCTTTCAAAATAAGACGCATGTTCGATCAAATAGTAATCGATCTCATCGATGGTCTTTAGATAGACGGTTGCGATCGTATCGAAGATGCCTACTTTGACAGGAAATGTTTTTACCTTAATCAACGAAGCATGCATCGTCTTGGCCGTCTTCAAATACAACGGCATTACCACACTGGTGTGAAACCCTTCACGATGAAGTGCTTGCGGCAAAGAGCCGATGACATCTGCTAAGCCTCCTGTTTTAACAAACGGAAGACCTTCTGAGGCGACAAAGAGGATTTTTTTCATTAAATGTTGTCCTTTCGTTTAACATAGATGATCTTATCAGGTGAACCCGTAAGATCAACTTTATGATTGATCTTAGCGAATTTATCGACGACCACATTCTTTAGATGGACATTATCATAGATCTTCGTATTGGCCATAATGACACAGTCTTCAACGACTGCCCCTTTATGGATCTCCACATCACGACCTATAACACAATGTTTAACGGTTCCTTCGATGAGACAATTGTTGGATACAACGGAAGCACTAATGTCTGCAGTGGCCGTATAACGGGTTGGACAAGAGTCATTGGTATGGGTATAGATTGGCCAATCCGGATCAAATAAGGTCTTAGAAACCGCATAGTCGGTCAATTCTAAGGATACTCGATGATACTCTTCTAAAGTATTGATACAAGCCACATAACCGTGAACTGGGAACCCAACGACGTTCATCATCGGAAGTTGATCTTTGATGATATCTCGTAGAGTAAACAGACTAGAGGTCTCATTGGCTAAATGAACCATCGTAATGAAATTCTCTTTACTCATCACATAGGTCGATAAAGAGATGTGTCTATTCTTGAATTTTCCTTGATTGGTTTCAATAGCGACCACTTTACGAGGTTTATCAATCGATAAAGTCGCTACTCGAGCAAAAGACGTATCCGCATTGTCTACGGTCTTATAAAGCATCGTTATGTCTGCTTTACTTTCAATGTGGCTTTTTAAAACTTCTTCGAAGTTGACTCGATATACCATATAACTTGGAGCGATGATGACATAGTCTTGATGAGCTTCATCGATAAACTGCATGTTGGCGATATAAGCTGAGATATCATGATGATAGATCTCGTTTTGAACGTTGGCTTCACCCGTTAAGATGCGAAGCTTTCCGCTTTTAGAGTTGATGTTGTAATGACGACCTGTACCTACATGTTCAATGACTGAACGTGGTTTATTTTTAACATAAACTTGAATGTTTGAAATCTCAGAATTGGTCATATTGCTTAAGACGAAGTCGATTAAACAAAAACGTCCAAGAAAAGAAACAGAAGGCATAGGACGAGTATCATTTAATCCTGGAATATGAACGAAATCATCATAACTAACGATACCAAGTGCGTTACACATGTTTAAACCCCCTTTACATCATGGGCAATCAATTCGATTTCGCCCTTAGGACTACCAACCTTAGTGTTCTCCCCGATGACAACATTCTCATCAGTGATGATACGCTGAACTTTAGCACCAGATTTAACTTTGGTAAACGGCATCAAAACACAGTCCGTTACTTCTGCCCCAGCTTCTACGATAACTCCCGTAAAAAGAACTGAGTTGGTAACTTTCCCATTGACGACACAACCTTGATTGATGTAGGCATTGGATACTTTCGCTTTAGAGCCAAAGTTTTGAGCAGGAACCGTTCTATCTTCGGTATAGATCTTCCAACTAGGATCAGCTAGATTAAGCTCTTCTGAGCGATATAAAAGATCCATATTGGCTTCCCATAGTGAATCAATGGTTCCAACATCTTTCCAATAGCCTTTGAAACGATAGGCAAAGAGTCTCTTGTCTGTATTTAAGAAAGTCGGGATAATGTCTTTCCCAAAGTCATGGCTAGATGTAGGATTCTTAACATCATCGATCAAAGCTTTACGTAATTGTTTCCAATTGAAGATGTAGATCCCCATTGAAGCCAAATTACTTTTCGCATTCTTAGGTTTTTCTTCGAATTCTACGATACGATCTTTATCATCCGTATTCATGATCCCAAAACGATGGGTATCTTTCATTGGGACTTCTAAGACAGCAATCGTTGCATCCGCATTGTTTTTATTATGACAATCCAACATCTTAGAATAATCCATTTTATAGATATGATCCCCTGATAGAATCAAAACAGTCTCTGGATCATATTGATCCAAGAAATCAATGTTTTGAGTAATCGCATCTGCGGTGCCACGATAAAGCCCAAAGCCTTCTATCTTCTCTCTAGGAGGTAAGACATAGACCCCTGAGTCTTTCGCATCTAGGCCCCATAATGAAGCTTTAGCGACATAGGAATTCAATAAAACAGACTCATACTGAGTCAAGACTCCAACCACATCGATCCCCGAATTAGCACAATTACTTAAGGGAAAGTCAATAATTCGATATTTCCCTCCGAAGAATACTGCTGGTTTCGCTACTTTGTTGGTAAGATCTAAGAGTCGAGTACCTCGACCTCCAGCTAAGATCATCGCAACCATATTATTTTGGCGCATCATATACCTCCACGATTACCTATATTATACTTTATTTAAGAGATTACTTTGTAAAAAAACAGTGAATACTCACTGTTTTAGGGCTTATTTTTGGCAGTCATCGATGATGACCAATCGAATGATAAACGAGTGCTTAGTGTATTGGATTTATATGAACACTTATATGCTTAATCTATGGAATATGTCTTTGAAACTGTCGATCTCAGAAAGCATCGCATCGACGACATCTGGATCAAATTGATAGCCTGACTGCATCTCAATGTATTCCACGGCCTTCTCAATCGACCAAGCTGGTTTATAAACACGGTGATTGGTCAAGGCATCAAAGACATCCACCAATGCCATAATACGAGCACTTAATGGAATATCTTCTGCTTTTAACCCATCAGGATAACCACTCCCATCATAGTGTTCATGATGAGATCTTACGATGTTCATGGCTTCTTTAAAGAATTCCATCGGTAAGGAGTCCCCACTAGAATTCAAGAGATCTTTTAAGACGGAGTTTTCTACCGCTCGTTGGATAGAACGATAGCCAATCATAACGTGTTCTTTCATCAGATCATATTCTTCCGTAGTCAAGATTCCAGGTTTAAGTAAGATCTGATCAGAGATGCCTACTTTACCAATATCGTGTAAAGGACAAGCCTTAACAAGTCGTTCAATATACGCTTCATCGATCACCTTGGTGTATCTAGGATTCATCGCCAATCGACGCGTTAAGACTTCCATATACGCTCTAGAACGCGTAATATGATGAGCCGTATCTTCATCTCTGGTTTCAACCAATTGAGTGACGATATCCATCGTCACATCAAAGATCAATTGATTTTCTCTAAAACGTTTAGCGACTTCTTTTTCTAAGTAAACATTCTCACCTTTTAAGCGATCACGACTGTCTTTTAATTCGATTTGAAGTCTAACTCTCGCCAAGATGATTTGAGCGTGAAAAGGTTTCGTGATGAAGTCAACAGCTCCTGCGTTAAGCCCTTTTTCTTCATCCGCTACAGAATCCATTACCGTAAGAATAATAACGGGTATTTCCTTGGTAGATTCTCCTTTATTCAGTCGCTCTAGGATCTCATATCCATTGAGTTCAGGCATATTCACATCCAATAGAATTAGGTCAGGTTTCTTTCCCATTTCTAATTGTTTTAGTGCCTCGATTCCTGATTTAAATACGCTTACGATGAAGTGAGGTTTAAGCACCTCCGATAAAACGGAGATGTTTATAACTTCATCGTCTATGATCATAATCTCATGTTTATTGTCTAGCATAGTTCACCTTGATATTATTATACACCACTGTGTGAGAACAGTGCCTTCTTTTAACATACTTAACTTTACTTTAAGACATAATATAGATACAATGATAGCGACTAAACAAAGAGACAAAGCCATGACAAACTTGAAAAAAAACAAAACCGATTTTAAAGCCCTGGCGAAAGCACTAGAAGAAGCTGATCTTTCTATGCCTGAAACCGCATCCCCTGATGAACTAAGACTCTATCAATTGGTAGCCATGGTTTCTAAGACGATGCTAAAGTCATCCTATGAGAACCTTCCTCAAGCTTTTGAGCTCAGTTTAAAGATCGTAGGGACCTTTTTAGATGTCGATCGTGTCTATATTTTTAAACTCAATAAAGACCTTACTCGTATGAGTAATACCTCAGAATGGTGTCATAAAGGTGTAGAACCTGCCATCGAGATGCTTCAAGATCTCGATGTGGAGATCTTCCCTTGGTGGATGAAGATGCTTAAGAATGGTCAAATCATCCAAGTCGAAGATGTATCTAAAATGGATGATAATCAATTGGGTGAACGAGAGATCCTTCAAGCTCAATCGATCAAGTCCGTCTTGGTTGTTCCTTTGATGCTAGACAAGAAATTAGCTGGTTTCTTAGGCTTCGATTACGTTAGAAATAAACGTAAGTGGTCTAATGAAGAAATCAACAGTTTGATTTTCTTAAGCGATATTTTCTCATCTGCGACCCGTAGACAAGAAAACGAAAACAGTATCCGTACTTCACGTGATCAACTAGAAAGCATCCTCAATCAAACCGTAGAGTCTTTTGGGACCATCATCGGGATCAATGATCCTTTTACGATGAATCATCAAGTCAGAGTTTCTCAATTGGTCGTACAGATTGGGAAAGCCCTTAAACTAGATCCTTTTGTGATTGAGGGAATCAAACTCGCTGCGATGATGCATGACGTAGGCGTGATTCATTTCCCATCTCAAATCATCAATAAGACTTCAGCCTTAACCCCTAAAGAATATGCTTTAATCAAGACCCATCCTAGACGAGGTTATGAGATCGTTCATCGTATAGATTTCCCTCAACCTGTCGCAGACATCATTCTTCAACACCACGAGAAAATCGATGGAAGTGGCTATCCAACTGGATTAAAAGGCAATGAGATTTTACTTGAAGCTAGGATCTTATGTGTCTGTGATGTCTATGAATCGATGGTTTCTGATCGTCCTTATCGTAAGGCTTTCAGTTCAGCTGTCGCTTTGGATTTCTTGGTTAGAAATAAAGGCATTTTGTTTGATCCTGAAATCGTCGATGCCTGTGTAACCTTAGTCAACGAAAAAGGCTTCGTCTTCTGGGAAATCGAAGAAGAATAAACACAAGAGACAGATTCTGTCTCTTTTTTTAGTTTAAATACAATTAAACAATCTAAGGTTCATCCTCATTTAATAAGCTTGTCTTTTATAGAAGACAAGCTTTTAATAGACATTTAGTTTAACGCTACGCTTATTGCTTCTTAAGTCGTTGTAGACTTCGATAGATAAAATACGCTAAGAAGGTATTTAAGACCACAAAGAAACTGGCTTTGATACTACGTACGATCACTTGGATCTCAAAAGGTATCCCATAAAGCTGAGTGATCCAAAGCGGAGTCAAGATCACATTGATCACAACTTCGATGAATATCACCGATAAGAGCCATTGTTGAAACAAGGACTGCTGAAGATCTTTGTTTTTCAGTTTATGATAAATAAAATAAGTGATGGGTAGAATAGCTAAACTTAAACCAATAAGACCTATTTTAATTTGCCAATCTAAGACATAGACCACAGATGAAGCTGTCACGGATTGTGTACTTAGGATCATCAATATACTTGTCCCATAAAGTAAGATCACCATCCCTATGATAAACGGCTTTAGGTTTTTCGGATTTTTCTTTGCGAAAAGGAAAACCAAACCTGGAATGATCCCTATCAAGGCTTTGTTTAAGGTAAATCCAATATAGGGAGAAACAACCGTTCCACTAGCGAGTTCTAAGAGATCTTCTAAGACCCCCGCAATCATGCCCCACCAAGGTCCAAATAGAGCCCCTGAGATCATAATGGGAAGCTGTGAGAACCCAAATTTAAGCGAAGGAAACCCAAACAAAGGAATCATAATCGATAGATAAGCAGCCAATACCATCGATAATAAACTCATAAAACTAACGATAATCATCGTTTTAAGTTCAAACTTAGTTTTTGTGGTCACAGAAACAAGGGTTATGATGGACACCAAGGCAACGCTGATCATCAACACATAAGTAAGATTACTTGAACTCATAGTTCTTTTCCTAAAAGTTCAGGCAAGATCTTTTGTCTAACTTCAGAGATGAAGTACAGAGACCCAGTGATTAATAAAGAGCCTCCTTTAGATCTCAAAATGCCCTTCTTTATCGCTTCTTTAGGATCCTTGATTTTCTCTACAGGAAAATCCTTCGCCAAGAGATCCACGGTAGAAGCCCGATAGAAGTCAAACTCTGTGACGATCAAGTGGGATGTCACATCCAACATTTGACCGATCATCTTATCGGTCTCCTTGTCTCTTAAGGCACTAAAGACCACAAAGATCGGTTGAGGCAAAAGCTTAACGCTTTCTTTTAAAGCTGCAATCCCATGAGAATTATGAGCCCCATCTAAAATGATCAAAGGTTGATCGCTTACTTTTTCATAGCGACCCTTCCATTCAGCTTTTAATAGACCATCGATGATGGCTTTATCGCTTATGGTTAGACCCAAGCTTCTTAAGAATAAAGAAGCTTCTAAGGCAGTGGCGGAATTCTTGATTTGGTATAAAGCCATCGTTGAAAGATGAATCGTTAATCCTTGATATTGATAACTTAAACCTTCTGAGCTAGGTATCTTTTTGATCTTAGCGAGTTGAATCAAAGAGGATTGATGAAGAGCACAGACTTCATTAAAAACAGAAAGACAAACCTTCTTAGGTTCAGCGGTTAGACAAGGCACCTTATCTTTGATGATCCCAGCTTTTTCTTTTGAGATGAGTTTTAAGGTATTACCCAAGAGTTCCATATGATCAAATCCAATGGTGGTAATGATGGAGAGTAAAGGTGTAACGATGTTGGTGGCGTCTAGTCGACCTCCCAAACCAACCTCGTATAAGGCATAATCCACTTTCTGTTCCTTAAAATACGTCACCGCAAAAAGCATATCGATCTCAAACATCGATAGATTATTGGCCTCTATAAAGTCATAGAAACGGTTCCCATAGATCAACAGTTGTTCATCGGTGATGTAGACATCGTTGATTCGAATGCGATCGTTATGAACGATAAGATGAGGTGATGTAAAAGATCCTACTTTATAACCAGCTTCTTGTAGGATGCTTCTGAGATAATTGGTCGTAGAACCTTTCCCATTGGTTCCTGCGATATGGATACATTTGACCTCGTTTTGAGGATTGCCTAAATCATTCATGGCTTTCTTAAAATGATCAAACCCAAAACGACCCTTGGCCAGTCGTGCTTCTGAATAAGTGATGAAATCTTCGATCGTCTTGAAGGTCATAAGCTCCACGTAATTTCTTTCCTGCCGTTTTTAAGTAAAAAGGCATTGGTTTTTGAGAAAGGCTTTGAGCCATAGAATCCTCGATATACCGATAAAGGAGATGGATGAGGCGCCATTAAGATCAAATGCTTAGGATCACTGATCAAGTTTGCCTTAGCTTGGGCGTTTTTTCCCCATAGAATAAATACACAAGGCTCAGGATGTTTATTACATAAACTCAGGATCGTATCGGTAAAGATTTCCCAGCCTTGATTTTGATGAGATAAAGGATGATTGTCTTCTACAGTAAGAATCGTATTTAGTAGTAAGACCCCTTGCGAAGCCCAAGGGATAAGCGATCCAGAAGATGGAAATCCACAGCCCATATCATCGCTTAATTCTTTAAAGATGTTCTGTAAACTAGGAGGAAACGCTATCCCAGGATTCACAGAGAAACATAAACCATGAGCTTGATGAGGCTGATGATAAGGGTCTTGTCCAATCAA
>CAZXTB010000059.1:0-3313 GCA_964643535.1 uncultured Erysipelotrichaceae bacterium
TCAAAAGCTCGAAAGACGGATCCCTCAGGTATTGATCCTAACCCCAACCCGTGAGTTAACCTTACAGGTCACCAACGAACTCAGAAAGTTCGCTAAATATAAAGAAGGCATCCGTATTGTCTCCATCTACGGTGGAGAACCCATCAGTTCACAGATCCGCGACCTTAAAGGTGGCGTCGACATCATCGTCGGTACCCCAGGCCGTGTTATGGATCATATGGAACGTACGACTTTACGTTTCAGTGACCTCAAGGCTTTCGTATTGGACGAAGCCGATGAAATGCTGAAGCTTGGCTTTAAAGAAGACATCGAAGAGATCTTAAAATCTTTACCTTCTGAGAAACAATTTCTATTGTTCTCAGCGACGATGCCTAGAGAAATCCTAAACATAACGGACGAATACCTGAATTCTCCGATCCACATCAAAACCGCTCAAAAAGAAATGACAGTTAATGCGATCCAACAGGTCGCTTATGAAGTCAGCCAAGGTTCTAAAACAGATACTCTGGTTCAGCTCTTAGAATTCTATAGACCTGATTCTTGTATGATCTTCTGTAACACGAAGAAAATGGTCGATGATGTTGCAGCACTACTGGGCTCTAAAGGCTACAACAGTGCCGCCATCCACGGTGATCTTAAGCAAGAAATGCGTACGATCGTTATGGATCGCTTTAAACAAAAGAAACTAAACATCTTGGTTTGTACCGATGTCGCTGCCCGCGGTATCGATATCGATGATTTAGACATCGTCTTCAATTACGATGTCCCTCAAGAAATCGAATACTACGTTCATCGTATTGGTCGTACTGGCCGTGCTGGTAAAGAGGGTCTATCGATCACCTTGATCACACCTCGTCAACGCAATATCTTAACGGTATTGGAAAGACTAACCAAGGCTTCCATCGCGAAAAAGAATTTGCCTACCTTAGCTGAGATCCAAGCTGTACGCTTTACCCACTTAACTCAAGACGTTATGAATTCCCTACAGAAAAATGACATACCTGTAGAAATTAAAGCATTGACGGAAAAATTGGTCGACTGTCAAGCACGCTAAACGTGTCACTACCGCAACCGTGCAAATGGATGTCGGTCGTAAACACCATGTCGCTCCTGCTCATATCGTATCTGCCATCGCAGAAGCCACAGGCATCTCTGGGGCAGACATCGGTAAGATTCGCATCTCTGAACACAACACAACCGTCGAAGTTCCTCTGGAATTCCTCGAAGATGTATTGCGTATCATGAATGAAGGCACCATCAAAGGCTATAAGATCAAAGCCTTTGAACTCAAGAATCCTTCTCCTGAACCTAAACGTCGTTATCAAAACGATAGTCATGGTTCTTATCCTAATAAGCACAGCTTCAAAACAAGACATGGAAAAACCGATTAATCTCGGTTTTTTTTAATTCAATTTACTTTTAATTTAAATCTTGAATGATGGTCTTCTTAAACTCATCAACCGTTTTCATTCTATTTTGATGATGTTTAAATAACCAAGTTAGAATCCCGGTTGGGATACACACAAAGAAGATGGCCAATAATGAGCCCAACACATCTGCTCCAAGGAAGATTACTCTGATGATTGCCATAATGATATATGAGGTAACCACTCCTGTGAAGATAGGTAAGATCAATCCTTTTAAATAGCTCTTCTTAACAAGATATATTTGAAAGAGAATTAGTATAACTAGAGGTATCAAAAACATTAGTAAATAGATAATAAATTGAATCCATAGAATTGCATTCATCAAAGTTCCTCCACAGACATTTGAATCAGTTCTCGTTTAATTCTATGTTTCTTTGCGTAGAAGTGGTTGGTTAGAATTAGGGATATTGTGGGAACATTGAAAAATAGAAGATAGAGTACTAGAAGATACAGAAATCCAATAAGAGTGGGTTGAGGATAGTTAAAAAAATCTTTCATTAGATAGATGGTCACTCCAATCGATATGGCTCCAAAGATGATAGGTAATACGTATTTCATCCACACCTTATCCTTCTTCAATAGAACCCGTTGAATCAGCACCAGGATAATAACTGGAGAAAACTGTAAAGCAAAAATACTCCACTTCATTATGAAATTGAGTATCTCCATCATAATATTGGCCATACTAAGATAAATCCTGTATGGTCATCTTATCGAGTTCTTTGTTTGGGGATTGTTTCTTATGAACATTCTTATAAATGAGATAAAACGCAATGGTCGGAATATTTCCTAAAACAAACATCCATAAGATGCGAATTAACACTGTCCCATCATCAAGTAGCATAAATGTTAAAATCAGCACAAGCATCAGAGAACTCCCTAAACAAAGCCCAGGTAGAATCAATCCTGGCCAATCTTTCTCCATTTTAGAAAGATAAACCTGTAGAACAATCAATCCTACAATAGGAACAATAAGAAATAAGATTACAACGAGTAGTATTGGAATAAATGAGACAGCCATATTAGAGGTTCTCCTTTTTAGATTTCTTGTATTCACTGATGAGGATCTTAGCGGTTTCGATGTCTAGTTTCTCATTGACAGCCAAACGTTTGATAAGTGCCACATAAGGTTCATTGGCGGATTCTTCACTGATTTGGATCTTTTGGATCAAACGATCGAGTTTTAATCTAACCGTTGGATAAGTAACCCCATATTGAATCGCCAGTTCTTTTAGAGATCCAGAAGCCAATAAGAAGCGCTTGGTAAAGGAGACATCTTCATCATCGAGGTTGATCATCCATTCAGGTATGACTTGTAGTGCCATAATGACCTCTTTCTTTAATAATATTGAGTATAACCTTTAACTATATTAAAGTCAAACCATATTATTACCTTTAATATAAATGTTTTAATCGCATATCCAATAAAAAAACCGCCGAAGCGGTTTAGTTTCTAATTAACCTTTTAAAACAGGTTGGACTCCAAATGCGAATCCAGTATGACCAGCGATCCCTGCAGGTAATACGATTTGTTCAATCTCATAACCAGGAGCTTTCTCATTCAAGTAGTTTTTAAAGGCCTCTACTCGATCAAAGGATTCACATGAAGGTACAAATACCTTATGTGTCTTAGGTGTATTTCCTCTGGCCTTCATATCATCAACTACAGCTTGAAACAACTTGATGTCGGTTCTTGAAGTATCCATTTTTTCAATACTTGGCACTTTATAATCCAATGTTAAGAGAAGTTTGATTTTTAATAGGGTTCCTAGTAAAGCAGTAGCCCCTTTAACACGACCCCCATGAATCAATTGTTCAAGGTTGTCTGGAAGGATATAGGTCTTAGAATCTTTGACCATGATGGTGACGATGTTGACGATCTCTTC
>CAZXTB010000059.1:3323-7829 GCA_964643535.1 uncultured Erysipelotrichaceae bacterium
ATGGACCACAGGTTGTCATCGTATCGATGATGGTGATCATGTTTTCTACTTCCGCATTGGCTGCGCCTAAACAGAAAGTCTGATAAGTTCCTGATAGGACTGAAGATAAGGATATCGCAATGATATGATCATAGCCTTCTGATTTTAGTTGGTGAAATAGTTCTTCTACAAAACCGATATTAGGTTGTGATGTTTTAATACTCTTGTGCGTTTTTAAGGCATCAACCACATCGGCAGGTTGAATATCGATCATATCTCGGTATTCTTTTCCTTCAAGATTGACTTGAATTGGGGCGACAAATACGCCTAATTCTTTCGCTAAGGCTGGGGAAATCGTAGAATTGGAATCTGTGACTATGGCAATTTTACTCATGGGTTCTCCTTGTTTAGTGTTCATATCATAGAGAAAGCAAACCTAAATGTCAATTAATACTATTTCTTAACAAGCACGATCTTACCTAAAGCTTTGGCTCTAGCTTCAGATTGATGAACCGCGTGGACGATTTGATCCTCGACTCCGTGTTCCCTTAAAGCTTTGATGCCTTCAATGGTAGAGCCATTGGGTGAACAAACTCGATCGATCAATTCATTGGGGTGGACATCGTTTTCTTGTAGATAAGAAGCTGTCCCAATAAAGGTTTGATAGATCATCTTGAAGGCTTCTTCATCGCTAAATTGACCAGCTGCACCTAATTTTATCGCATTCATAAAGTAGGCAATATAAGCAGGACCACTCCCAATCAAAACAGATCCTATGTCCATCTTAGCCTCATCGATCAACTGAACCAAACCCAATTTAGAAAACATCACTGCACAAATGTTTAAGTTATCCGGATCTAAAGTATGCGATTTACTTAAAAGGATGACACCTTGAAGAACTTCTACCGCTAGATTAGGCATAACTCTTAGAACTTGAGTACTTGAATCAACCATGGCGATCAAGCTCTCCGTAGAGATCCCTGCCGCAATAGAGATGATGGCTTTGTTTTTGAGATGATCTCTTAACTCCATCAGTTCAGAAGGCAAGACTTGAGGTTTAACGGCCAATAAAATGAGATCACACTTATCACACATCTCATGGGCATCTACACAGATGTTTAGTCCAGGATGATCCGCTTTCGCTTTAGGGGATGAATTGGGGGTATAGATAAATAGATTGGTCTCATCTAAAAAACCTTGTCTAATCAACCCATCGACCAATGCCTTACCCATCTTCCCATAACCTAATAGTCCAAGTTTAAATGGTTTCATCTTCTCACCTCTCTTCTATTTTAATGTATCCTGCTTTAAAGTTCATAAGTATTTGTTAAAATAGAGCTATGATCAATCCAGAGACCCTTTTAAGAGAAAGTAAAACCTTCGCCGTATTGGGCGTTAATCAAGATCCTGAATCTTACGCTAACCTTATTTTAAAGAAATTAAGAGACAAAGGTAAGACTGTTTATCCGATAAACCCTAAGTATCCTAGTTTATTCAACGAGACAGTTTATCCTGATTTAGAATCCACCCCTACAAAAATAGACGTGGTCGTCTTTGTGGTCAATCCACACATTGGGATCCATTATCTTCAAGACATCAAAGACTTAGGCATCAAATCCATATGGCTTCAACCTGGAACCATCAGTGATGAACTTCTTCTCAAAGCCAAAACCCTTGAGATCGACGTCGTTGAAGCTTGTGTCTTAGTTGTCAGTCACTATCTATAAATAAGTTAGATAAGTAGTTCTAGAAAGGACCTTATGACCTCTTTAAAAGAATTGGCCATCATCTTCCTTAAGTTAGGCACCTTTGCCTTTGGGGGACCCGCAGCCCACATCGCCATGATGGAAAAAGAATTCGTCGAGAAAAGACAATGGCTCTCTCAAGGTGAATTTTTAACCATGATGGGTTTCACCAACCTAATCCCAGGTCCTAACTCTACTGAAATGGCCCTTCATATTGGTTATCTTAGAGCGAAAGGAAAAGGCATGTTGATCGCAGGGCTTTGTTTTATCTTGCCTGCTACACTGATGGTCTTGGGTCTATCTTATCTACTGGTAAACTATGGATCACTACCTTCTGTTAATCAAACACTCTTAGCGGTTGGCCCAATCATGTTGGGGCTCATCTTAAGTGTCATTCTGAAGTTCTCAAAACCCCTTCTAAAAAGCTATGATTCTTGGATACTGCTCATCGTCATCTTAATTTCCACATTCTATATGAATGAACTTTTGGTCTTGTTGTTTTCGGGTCTAGTGATGTTTATCATCAATAAGCGACGTGTTTATGCCTTAGAACCGATCAGTTTAGCGACTTTGTTTTGGATCTTCTTTAAGATTGGGTCTCTTCTATATGGGAGTGGTTATGTCTTATTGGCCTTTATAAAAACTGAATTTATGGATCTTCGTCAAGTCCTTACGCTTAATCAACTTATGGATGCCCTTACCTTAGGTCAACTTACCCCTGGTCCTGTATTCACTACAGCCACCGCCATTGGTTATATGCTTCATGGATGGTTAGGAGGCATCATCGCTACCATCGCGATCTTTATGCCTGCCTTCATCTTGGTTTATTTTCTTCACCCTGTGTTTGTGAAGATGAGTCAAAATGCATCCTTGAAATCCTTCTTAGAAGGACTAAAATTAGCTTCGTTGGGATTGATGATCAAGGTTGCCTTTGATGTGGCTTGGATTTCTAGAGACAATATCTTTTTAATTCTAGCTCCGATATCCTTGATTCTTCTGATAAAGACAAAAATAAACCCCACAGTCTTAATCGTCGGTGGGGTAGGATTGGGATATATCGTTAGTCTTTTATAGAATGGCTTTTCTAATGAAACCTTCAGCTTTTTCTAAACGACTAAACGCTTCTTCTTTTGAACAGCCTGTTTTAATCATAACGATCGCAGGTTTAGGTCTCATGTTTGTTTCACCTAAAGCTTTTTCTGCGACTTCTAATGAACATTCCGTCGCATTCATTACGATGCGTTTGGCACGATCAAAGAGCTTGATGTTGACAGGAATCACATCGACCATCAGATTAGAATAGACCTTACCTAAACCAACCATCGTGGCTGTCGACAGCATATTGAGCACCATCTTCTGAGCAGTGCCTGATTTTAAACGTGTAGATCCAGTCAGGACTTCTTGTCCAATGAAGACATCGATGGAGACATCCGCTAAAACAGACATCTTAGAGTTTGGATTTGCGGAGATCGCTATACTTTTCGCCCCTAGTTCTTTAGCGTATTTTAAACCTGATATACAATACGGGGTTCTTCCTGAAGCCGCAATCGCAACGAAACAATCTTTTTGATTGCCGTTTAGTTTCTTAAGATCTTCTATGATCGCTGTTTCAGAATCTTCGATCCCTTCCACGGCATTTCTAAGCGCAAAGTCTCCTCCAGCCATAATGCCTTGGACCTCATCTTTTGTCCCAAAAGTAGGCATACATTCAGAGGCATCCAAGACACCCAATCTTCCTGAAGTTCCTGCCCCAAAATAAAGCACACGACCTCCATTCTTGATGGTTTGGGTCATCAATTCTACCCCTTTTGAAATGTTTGGAAGTTGGGCTTTGACCCCTTCGATGACACGATTGTCTTCATCATTCATCAAAGATACGATCTCAAGCGGACTCATCTTATCGAGGTCCATACTTCTAGGATTACGACCTTCTGTACTTAACGCATTTAATTTTTCAGTCATAGGGCTCCTTTATAGGCCAACTCTTTGATAGAGGGCATCCACATGTTTAAGATAGAAATCTAAACTAAAACAAGACTCGATCTCATCATCAGATAAGATCTTTATGATTTGGGCTTCGTTTTTTAAGATCGTTTTAAAGTCCTTGTGTTGAGTCCAAGCGATCATCGCTAAAGGTTGAATCAAATCATAAGCTTTTTCTCTCGGATAAGATTTCTCATCGATGAGTTTATTCATGACCCTTTGAGCGAAGATAACTCCTTGAGTTAGTTCAATGTTTAAACGCATACGATCTTCAAAGACTTGAAGATTCTCTAATAATCCAATCATTCGATTCAACATATAATCCAGTAAGACCGTCGCATCCGGAAAGATGATCCGTTCTACCGATGAATGAGAAATGTCTCGTTCATGCCACAGCGGGATATCTTCAAAAGATGTCATCATATAGCCACGTAAGACCCTTGATAAACCACTGATGTTCTCAAAAGAAATAGGATTGCGTTTATGAGGCATCGCAGAAGATCCTTTTTGACCACTACTGAAACCTTCTTCGACTTCTCTCACTTCAGTTCTCTGTAGATGTCTAAATTCTACGGCTATCTTTTCTAAAGTGCTCCCAATCAAAGCCAAGACACTCATATAGGCTGCGTGACGATCACGCTGTAGTGTTTGGGTAGAAATCAACGCACTTTGTAAACCTAAACGAGCACAGACCTCATCTTGAAGAGCGATTCCTGTGTATAAACAATTCCCAACAGCGCCTGAAATCTTTCCACATTCGATGTCTTTTGAGACTTGATCAAAGCGTTGTATCTGACGA
>CAZXTB010000060.1:0-7820 GCA_964643535.1 uncultured Erysipelotrichaceae bacterium
TTATCTTCTGGGAAAAAGATAAAAAGACAAGCCTGTCTTTTTTCACACATCCCTTAGATGTGTGTTTTTATTGAAGGAGGCAACATGAAGAAAAATGCAGTAAGAATAGGTTTAGCTTTTTTAGTTCTAGCGTTAAGTTTAGGTGCCTATAAGATCTATACCGATTCAAAGTTAGATCAAGGCTCTAAATCCATTCAAATCGTCATCCAAGACGATAAACAAGTCGTCTTATTTGATAAAACGGTCAAAACTGATGCGGAAACATTAGGAGACCTCTTAGATGAAATGATCTTAGAACAACGCATCAGCATCGTTTTCTCCGGCAATAAGAGTGATCTTTATGGTCGCTTTATCACCAAGATCAATGAACTTGAGGCCAAAGAAGCCGGTCCTTGGTGGGTCTATGCTTCCGCCAACAACACAGAATGTGTCGCAGCGGGTTATTGTGGAGGAATCGATATGAATCCCATCCACGATAAAGACATCTTTACTTTCTCTTTAAGTATGGGTTATTGATGAGACCCCTACTAAAATACCTTATCTTAGCCTTATTGGCGGCGATGCTTTTTATGGCCCAATTGACTTTAGCACTTTTGCCTAACGTCGAATTGGTGACCTTACTTTTAATGAGTATCGCGGTTCTATTTAAGTTTAAAGAAGGTGTTTTGGTGGTGGTCCTGTTTACGCTTTTAGAAGGGCTCTATTGGGGTTTTTCGGATTGGGTCTTAGGCTATCTATGGATCTGGAGCTTATTGGTCATACTGACTCAGATCACCAAACCCGTTACCTTAATGAAAGCCAACCGAATGGCTATCCTGGGAGGCCTATTTGGCCTAGCCTTCGGTTTTCTTTTCGCCCTTCAACACGCTTTGCTTTATGGTCTATCGATGGGCATCTCTTATTGGATGATGGGTCTAGGATTTGATTTGCTTCATGGCTTTGCGAATTATACTTTGATCTTATTGTTGTTTGAACCGATCAATAAACTCTTGAGTAACTTGATCAGAAAGGCGGAAAGCAGATATGGGCGTCGTAACTACGAAAACGGGAGATAAAGGTTCTACTTATTTAAAAGACAAAGTGGTCTCAAAAGGATCCTTTAGGGTAGATGCGATGGGCACCATCGATGAACTTATCGCCAATCTTATCTTAACTCAGTCGATCACAAAATTGGATAGAGTTCTCTTTGAGACCCCGATTAAGAAACTGATCGAGATAGGATCTTATTTAGCTGGATACAAAGAGGTCCCTGACTTCAAAGAAACCACTGAATTTATGGAGAAAACGATCATGAGTAGACGAGAAGCCTATAATGGTTTCATCTATCCTTATGATGATCCAAAAAACGCTCAAATCAATGTCGCAAGAACGATTTGTAGAAGAGCAGAACGTACCATCATTCGTCTACACGAAGAAAGCAATCAACCTGAAAGTCTCCTCATATTTATGAATAGGCTTTCAGACTATATTTTCGTATTAATCGGACAAATGTAAGAGATAATGAAAAAGAAGTTTTAGATTTATATGATAAAATAGTAGCACGATGTTTATTGAAGAAGGGACGGGAAATCATATGTATCAGAAAGAAACTATTTTTAAATTAAACCAAGACATTACCACCAATTTCACTCACATTTTCCCAATTGAGCCAAGTTTTACTTTGACCCATAGTGGAGTAAGCCGTTTGGTTATGTTGGATAGATATTCCCAAAAAGACAGAAGTCTTAAGACCTTAGGGGTCAACGACTTGGTCGTAACCATCGTAAAAGAAGATCCTAAGTTTCCAGCTCGAGGCATTGGGATCATTACGAAAATGGATAAAGAAAAAGAAGAAGTTACCATCTTGCTAGATGAAGAATTTAGAGCGATTTTAGAAGATGAAAAAGAAGCCGAAACAGGACTCATTGTACGTCCTTTTAAACAAGTAGAAAAACCATTAGAGATCTTCTATGAACAGATCGCAAAACGTGTAGGGAAGTCTTTGGCCTCAACGGAACAAACCCCTGAACTTAAAGAAAAATTCAGTGCTTCTTTCGCAGATGAATTGGCTAAGATGAACATCATTCCTGCAGGTAGAGTTCTCTATGGGGCAGGTAGTGGAACACAGGTTACCTACTTTAATTGTTTCGTTATGCCTTTTATTCATGATAGTCGTGGAGGTATCTCCAATCATCGCGCAGAGGTCATGGAGATCATGTCTAGAGGCGGTGGTGTTGGAACCAATGGATCTACCCTTAGACCTAAGAGTGCCCCCGCAAAAGGCGTAGGAGGCAAATCATCAGGAGCCGTCAGTTGGCTCAATGACATCGCAAACTTAACCCACTTGGTTGAACAAGGTGGCAGTCGTCGTGGTGCTCAAATGATCATGTTGGCAGATTGGCATCCAGACATCATTGAGTTCATTGTCTCTAAGATGCAAAACGCTAAAGTTCTAAAATGGTTGACTGAAAACTCAAAAGATCATCAGATCATCGAAGAAGCTAAACGTAAATTAAAATTCATCCCTTTGACCAGAGTCGAACGGGAACTTTATGAAGCCGTCGTTGAAAGTAAGAATGCAGCCCCTCAAGTTGTAGAATACGCACGAGAAATGTTGATCGATGGAGGCAAATTAGAAGTCCATGCCCCTGAATTCTTATCCGGGGCAAATATTTCAGTTACCTTTACGAAAGAATTTATGGATGCGGTTAAATATGATCGCGATTTCGAACTTCGTTTCCCTGATCTTCAAAATTATACCAAACAACAAAAAGAAGACTATGATGCCAAGTGGCAAGACTGTGGTGATGTCAGAGAATGGCAAGTCATGGGTTATCCGATCAAAGTCTATAGAACGATCAAAGCCAGAGACCTTTGGGATCTCGTTAGTTTCTGTTCGACCTATTCTGCAGAACCTGGTATCTTCTTCATCGACAATGCCAACGACATGACCAACGCGAAAGCTTATGGACAAAAAGTCGTCGCCACCAATCCTTGTGGTGAACAACCTTTGGCAGCTTATAGTGTATGTAATCTTGCGGCCATCAACTTAGCCAACTTCGTTGATCGTAAGAGTGGAAGAATTCTTTATAAAGAACTCGCCAATAGCGTTAAGATCTGTGTCCGTATGCAAGATGACGTCATCGACGATACTCCTTACTTCTTAGAACCCAATCAAAAACAAGCCACTGGTGAACGTCGTGTCGGCTTAGGTGTTATGGGACTTCATGATTTACTCATCTGGGCTGGTTTACGTTATGGATCAAAAGAATCCTTAGTCGCCATCGACGAGATCTTTAGAACCATCGCAGAAGCAGCTTATACGGAATCCATCGATTTGGCCGCTGAAAAGGGATCTTTCCCATTCTTGACCAGTCGTGAAGCTTTCATCAACACAGGCTATATGAGACAAATGAACGATGATATCCGTAGTGGTGTCCTCAAACATGGGATCCGTAACTCTCATCTATTAACGATCGCGCCTACTGGTTCCACAGGAACCATGGTTGGGGTATCGACTGGATTAGAACCTTACTTCTCATTCTCATACTTTAGAAGCGGTAGACTTGGGAAGTTCATCGAAGTCAACGCTCAAATCGTAGAAGACTGGTTGGCATTCCATCCAGAATATACACGTCAAACTTTACCTGATTTCTTCGTCTCCGCCATGGATCTTAGCCCTGAAGAACACGCAGATACCCAATGCGCCATTCAACGTTGGATCGACTCCTCGATCTCAAAGACCGTGAATGCGCCTAAAGGATTCTCCGTTAAGCAAGTTCAAAAAATCTATGAACGTCTCTATGATGGGAAAGCCAAAGGCGGAACCGTTTATGTGGATGGAAGTCGTGATTCTCAAGTCTTGTCTCTCAGTAATGATGAAGATAAGAACTGGGCTCAAATGGACCTCGTCAAAGACTTTGGGGTCAACGTCAAAGAACAGCAAACTGAAGAAAAGAAGACAGATCTTAGATCTGATCGTATGGATCGAAACATCGGCGTTGAAGTCGGTGACATCTGTCCAATCTGTTTAGAAGGTGTCGTTGAAGAAATCGGTGGATGCAATACTTGCACCAACTGTAACGCTCAGCTTAAATGTGGTCTCTAAAAATCCCGAAAGGGATTTTTATTTGTTATGATAGACGTATGAAACATGTCGTCTATTGGATATCACGTGCAATGCGTACGATCGATAATCAAGCGCTCTACGAAGCTCAACAATTCGCTCTTTCTAGACAAGAACCTTTGATCGTATTTTTCAATGTGATTGATGATTTTCCTCATGCGAATACTAGAAACATGAACTTCTTATTAAAAGGACTTTCTGAAGTATCGATGAAGTTAAAAGATCTCAATATCTCAACAGTTGTTTCTCAAGGTCATCCTCTTGATGAGCTTAAAAAACTCAACCAAAACATTGAAATCAGTGCGCTTTATACAGAGCACAATCCTCTTAGACCCATTAAACAACTTCATGAATCCGTTTTAAAATGGACTTCTGAAAATAAGATACCATTTCACCGAATCAATACGGCTTGTGTCATTCCGGTATGGATCGCATCGCCTAAACTAGAGTATTCCGCAAAAACCATTCGACCTAAAATCATGAACAATTATACTCCTTACTTAGAGAAAACTTATCTTTTAGTAACTCATCCTTATCCCTCAACAATTGATTCTGTCTTTACTCCTAGGGATATCGAACAGGTGATGTCTGGTAAGTCTTGGGAAACCTTAAGTCTTTCAGATTTGATCCCTGGAGAAGACGCCGCTAATACTGTCCTAAACCACTTCATTAAACGTGGACTTCAAAACTATGATCGACGCAATGAGATCGACTCTCAAGGACAATCTCATCTTTCGGCGTATCTTCATTTTGGGATGATCTCCCCTTTGAAGATGATTCGAGATGTTAAAGACACAGATCATCCTAATGCAGCTTTGTTTATCGAAGAAGCAATGATTAGACGTGAGCTTGCGGAGAACTATTGTTTCTATTGCGAACATTATGATGAGCTCACTGGCGCATGGGCATGGGCTCAAGCTTCTTTGAATGCGCATCGAAATGATCCAAGGACGTATACTTATTCTTTAAAACAGTTTGAAGCTGGATTGACTCATGATGAACTGTGGAATACCTGTCAGAAAATGGTTCTTGAGACAGGTTATCTTAATTCTTACTTACGTATGTATTGGGCGAAGATGGTTCTATTTTGGAGTAGTAGCCCTGAAGAAGCCATCAAGATCTTGATTCATCTCAATGACACCTATTTCCTTGATGGGAGAGACCCCAATGGGTATACTGGAATCATGTGGAGCGTTGCGGCAGTCCATGATCGTCCTTGGTTTGATAAACCCATCCATGGATTGATTAGAGCCATGGGAAAAGATGGAACCTTAAAGAAAACGAAGATAAAACTATGAAACTGAAAAAAAACCTCACCAACAAACAAATCGCTGCCATCGCTGTAGTTGCCTATTTATCTTTTATTTTTATTTACATAGCGCTCGCTGCTTCAACCGTGCTTTTTCCTAAGGCTCCTGAAAAATTTGATTTCACCATCTATGAGAACAGAATCCAAAGAGTCGATTTGGTCGACTTCGATTATCTTGATGATTATGCAGTACTGGAAACACTAGATTCACAGAAGTTGAACTCTATTCTAAAAGATATGTCTAATCTTTGGTTCCGTGGTTCGGGATTTGGAGATCCTCCTGGATTTGGTGGTAAATGCGTCTTACTTACTTTTGACGATGAATCATTCAGAATGGTTTGTCAAACGGGTTATGTTCATTTCGCGAAAACGGATGAGGATCTGCACCATTATACTGGTCTTTATAGATACATAAAAGCGGATGAGTATAAAGCGTTTCTACAGCGTTTCTTCACCTCTAAATTAGATTATTAGTCCCATTAAAAGTAGCCTTTCACTGATAAGTCTTCAATTGTAGCGAGGAAAGGATTTTTGATAATTAAAAGAGCTAATTTCCTTTAATAAAGTAATTAGCTCGTTAATATTGTTTAAGTATATATCTATCAAAGTGAATTTAAGAAACTGTTTTTAAGGCGCTAAGTTCATTCGTCTCTATTACGCATGTGTGGGAATAGAATAACTTCTCGGATGGTTTGTTGATTGGTAAGCAACATAATCAATCTATCGATCACAATCCCTAGTCCTCCTGTAGGAGGCATCCCGTATTCTAAAGCTTCTACGAAATCCACATCCATCTCATTGGCTTCTAAGTTACCCAGATCTTTTTCCTTCATCTGAGCTTCAAAGCGTTCTCTTTGATCAATGGGGTCATTGAGTTCAGAGAAGGCATTGGCGTATTCTCGTCCATCGATGAAGAGCTCAAAACGATCGGTAAAGCGAGGATCTTGTTTATTCTTTTTCGCTAAAGGTGAGATCTCAATTGGATGACCATAAACGAAAGTAGGTTGGATCAAAGTCTTTTCTGCGGTAGCTTCAAAGAAGAGATTAACGATATGACCGAAAGACTGTTGATGTTTAGCGACTGGAATATGATGCTCTTTCGCAAAGGCTAAGGCTTCCTCCAGTGACTTTACTTTAAAGAAATCAACTCCACAAGCCTCTTTTATCGCATCCACCATATGGATCCTTTTATAAGGACCTTTTAAACTGATGGTGTTTTCTCCCCAAGGGACATCTGTTGTATTAAGCACTTCCATTGAGACAGATTCAATACAGTTCTCAACGGTGCTCATCATCCCAGGCATATCAGAATAAGCGATATAAGCTTCTACGGTAGTGAATTCAGGATTGTGTCGATTGGAGATGCCTTCGTTTCTAAACAAACGTCCAATCTCATAGACCCCTTCCATACCACCTACGATCAAACGCTTTAGAGGTAATTCTGTGGCGATACGCAAGTAGAAATTCATATCTAAGGTATTGTGATGGGTCACGAAAGGACGTGCTGCAGCACCCCCTAAAATAGGCTGTAGGACAGGTGTTTCTACTTCGATCAAGCCAATCCCATCAAAGTAATGTTGAAGCGCTCTGATGATCTTTGGTCTAGTAAAAGCTACTTTACGAGCTTCTTCGTTTACGATAAGATCTACATATCTTCGTCTATATCTTTCTTCCACATCGGCTAAACCATGAAATTTATCTGGTAAAGGACGAAGGGCTTTGGTGAGGTGATGATAATGATCTGCTTTTACCGACAATTCCCCATGATTGGTTCTAAAGATGGTGCCTGTGATGCCTACGATATCTCCTAGATCAGCTTCTAGAAATAAACTAAAATCCAACTCGCTTAAAACATCTTTTCTAAGATAAACTTGGATCTGTCCATCTCGATCTAAAAGATGCATAAATCCTGCTTTACCCATATCACGCTTGGTCATAATACGACCTGCGATGACACAAGGCACGTTCATCTCAGCCAATTCTTCTTTGGTTTTTTCTTTATAAAGCTCAAAGATTTCTTTACTATGATGGGTCGTTTTAAAAGCTTCCCCAAAAGGTTCGATGCCTTTTTCTTTGAGGCTCTCCAGTTTTTGTCTTCTTACCAATTCTTGTTCTGTTAAATTCTGGGTCATAATGAACCTCCGTTTTCTAAGGTGTCTAAATAGTCCGCAATTATCTTACCAAATTGAGCATAGCTTGTCATCTGTGAAACGTCATTACGGATCTTATGATTATGAGGTAAACCAGCAATATACCAATTAAAATGAGTTCTCATTTCTTTCATCGCAGGAAGTTCACCTTTAAGTTCGATCAGTTTAGCCGCATGAAGCTGAGCGATCCTAAAGCGTTCTTTTAAATCCACCAGTTCAGTTTCTTTATCTTGTAGGCCTTCAACCAGATCCTTGA
>CAZXTB010000061.1:0-4022 GCA_964643535.1 uncultured Erysipelotrichaceae bacterium
CACAGATAACTGCTTCTATGGCCCCTGAGGCTCCTAAAAGATGACCCGTTGATGATTTGGTAGAAGAAATTGGTACTTGATAAGCATGTTCTTTAAACACATGTTTAACCGCTAAGGTCTCCGTTTTATCATTAAGAGGCGTAGAGGTTCCATGGGCATTGATGTAGTTAATGTCGGTGGTCTTAAGTTTTGCATCTTCTATGGCCAAACTCATCGCAAAGGCTCCCATCGATCCATCTTCTAGTGGAGCTGTAATATGATTGGCATCACAAGAAGTCCCATAACCTACGATTTCTCCATAGATTCTAGCTTTTCTAGCCATCGCATGATCAAGTTCTTCAAGCACCAAAACAGCTGCGCCTTCTCCCATAACGAAACCAGATCGATTCGCATCAAAAGGAATAGAGGCATGGAGTGGATCTTGACCTTCATGAAGGGCTCGCATCACCATAAAGCCAGCAATCCCTAAAGGTGTAATCGCAGCTTCTGATCCTCCTGCCAACATGACATCTTGATAACCATCTCTGATCTTATGGAAAGCTTCTCCGATTGCGTTGGTTCCTGCAGCACAGGCCGTTACGATGGCACTACAATGTCCTTGAGCTTGCGCATCGATGGCGACTTGTCCAGCCGCAAGATTGATCAAAGTCATCGGGATGAAGAAAGGCGAGATTCTTGATGGACCTCTTTCCTTTAAGGAATTATTCGCATTTTCAAGCGATTGAAGACCTCCTATCCCTGAACCAATGATGACCCCATAGCGTTGTTTATTTAGATTTAAAGTATCCAATGCTGAATCAACGATGGCTTGTTTCGCAGCGATACGCGCAAAAGCAGTAAAGCGATCGTTGAATTTAAGTTCACGGGCACTAAAGTAAGACTCCATATCAAGACCCTTGACTTCCGCAGCCAACTTGGCTTTATAATCTGTGGTATCAAAGGCTGTGATAAAATCGATGCCACATTTACCTTCTTGGATGGAATCCCACAGTTCAGTGACGGTGTTTCCTATGGGTGATACGGCACCCATTCCGCTAATGACGACTCTTCTTGTCATGGTGTTACCTCACATGGCCATTCCGCCATCCACTTGGATGACTTGACCGCTAATATACGATGCCTTATCACTGGCTAAAAACAAAGCACATTCTGCGATATCCAAAGGAGTTCCAAATCTTCCTAAAGGAATCTGTTTCAAGATGTTGTTTTTAACATCTTCGCTTAAGACCTCTGTCATTTTCGTTTGTATAAACCCAGGTGCGATCGCATTGACCGTGATGCCTCTAGAGGCAAATTCACGCGCTAATGATTTACTAAAAGCGATGATACCTCCTTTAGAAGCAGCATAATTGGCTTGACCGGCATTGCCTAAGATTCCAATCACAGAGGACATATTGATGATACGACCCTGCTTTGCTTTCAACATATGTTTAGAAACATGTGAGACGGTATTAAAGGCTCCTTTTAGATTTACGGCGATGACCTCATCAAAATCATTCTCCTTCATACGTAAGATCAAAGCATCTTTTGTGATCCCTGAGTTATTGATCAAGACATCGATCTTTGAGAAAGTCTCTATGGTTTTTTGAACCATTTGACCCACAGCTTCATAACTAGAGACATCACATCCAATCACCAAGGTGCTTGCGCCTAAGCTCTGACACTGTTCACTGACTTCAAGGGCAGCTTTCTCAGAAGAGGCGTAGTTGATGACCACATCATATCCGGCTTCAGCGAAGCTTAAAGCCAGTTGTTTACCGATCCCATTGCTGGATCCAGTAATCAAGGCAACAGGTTTACTCATGTTTTAATTCTCCTTTGATTTTTTCTAGTGAAGCCAAAGACTCCACAGAATAGACGACCACACTTGGATCAATTTGCTTCACAAGCCCAGCCAAGCTTCTTCCTGGACCAATCTCGATGAAGGTATCATATCCATCCTTGATCATGTTTTGGATCGTTTTGACCCATTGAACACTGTGACAAATCTGTTGGGTCAAAGCCTCTACGAGATCTGTTTCTATCTTCCCACTGACGTTAAAGTAAACCGGAAGTTTAGGGGAAACCAATCCAACATCACGAAGATGAGTTTTGAGTTTAAGAGAAGCCTCTTTAAGATAGCTACTGTGGAAAGCTCCAGATACTTTTAAAGGAATGATACGAGAGATTCCCTTTTCTTTAAGGGCTTTCTCAACTTCTTGTAAGGCCTCGCATTCTCCACTCAATACAAATTGAGTTGGAGAATTGTAGTTGGCAATTTCTACGATTCCCTTTCTATTCTCTTGAATGGTTTCTAAAATAAGATCGATCTTATCACTTAGTACTGCACTCATTGAACTAAAGCCACTGGGTAAGGCATTGGCCATCAATTGACCTCGTGTTCTTACCAAAGGAAGCGCTTGACTAAGACTAAGTGCTTTCGCGTAAGTCAACGCTGTGTATTCACCTAGACTTAAGCCTGCGACTCCTTCTGCTTTAAAGCCTTCTTCATCGAGCGCTGAAGCAATCGCTAAACAAGTCACCAATAAACAGACTTGGGTATAAGCTGTATCGTTGAGGACCTCTTCAGGTCCTTCAAAGGTGATTTTTTTTAAATCAAAATCCAAGGAAGCTTGATCAAAGAGTGCTCTAGAAGAAGCATAGGTCTCATAGACTTCTTTACCCATGCCTACCTTTTGAGCCCCTTGACCCACAAAAAGATACGCTAGTTTCATACCATCACCGCCTTCATCTCATTCATCAACTCCTCGATCAGTGTTTTCACAGAGACGATCTTATCGATTCGATAGCCATTGGTTCCTGTGAAGACTAAGCCATGATCGACATCCCCAGAGACCGCATTGATCAAAGCCTCAGTGATACAATATGGCGTCGTCGCAGGAATACAGGGTCTAAGACAATTGACACAATGTTTAGGTGGGATCCTTTGAGATCTCATCAAGGTCACAAAATCATTGACGATGGCTCTTCCCGGATAACCAGAAGGACTGATCACAAAATCAATGTCTTCTTTCTTCGCACTTAGAAACATTTTCTTAAAATTCTCATGGGCATCACATTCAAAAGTTCCTATAAAACGAGTCGCCATTTGAACCGCAGCCGCTCCTTTTTTTAGAAAAGCAGCGATATCTGTGCCTGTATAGATGCCTCCTGCGACTACCAAAGGAATACTTTGACCTAAGTCTTCAAGGGCTTTTTTACAATCCTCAAATATCGATTCTAAAGTCTGTTCACTATGGGCTTTAAGTTCATCCCATGAGAAACCTAAATGACCTCCCGCCAAAGGTCCTTCGATGACGATGAAATCAGGATATCGAAGGTAGCGTTGAAACCAACGTCGACAAAGCAAATACGCAGCTTTTCCTGAGGAAACAATAGGCGCCAAAGCGATGTCTTGGTTTTTTATTAAGTTGGGTAACTCTAAAGGTAAACCTGCCCCAGAGATGATCACATCGATGTCCATTGTTCCGATTTCACTCGCGTATCGATCATACTGTTGAGCTGCCACCATAATGTTGACTCCCAATAGACCTTTACCTTGAGCTGTTCATCGAGCTTTCTGGATTTCAAATTTAAGTGCTTTGATGTTGGCTGTAAAAGGATCACGCTTAAAATCTGGATCTCGATAGCCTGGTTGAGCAGCGGAGATGACCCCCATCCCACCTTCCTTCATCACATGGCCCGCTAAAGATCCTAAAGACACCCCTATACCCATTCCCCCTTGAATGATGGGAATATCCAAATGTTTCCCCTTGAAATGGAGAAAACTCATTGAAGGGCCTCTAGTTTAGCGTTTAATAAATGAGCTTGTTTCTTAGCGTCAGAGACCATGTCTTCAAAGATACTCGCTAAAGGTTTGATTTCTTTAACCATCCCAGCGATTTGTCCCATCATGACAGAGCCATTTTCCATATCGCCCTCAAAAACAGCCTTACGTAAGGACCCTAAGGTCAACTTTTCGAGTTCTTCTCGATCTGCACCTTCTTTTTCCAGCTTGATGTATTTTTGACTCATACTGTTTT
>CAZXTB010000061.1:4032-7815 GCA_964643535.1 uncultured Erysipelotrichaceae bacterium
TTTTCTTGATTCTAACAGGGGCTGAAACAGATCTTCCTGTCACCACCGTATCTGTATCTTTTGCGTTTAAAATGGCTTGTTTATAGTTCATATGAATAGGACATTCTTCCGCAACCAATAGACAAGTTCCTACTTGAACTCCAATGGCACCTAAGGATAAGGCCGCATTGAAACCTCGTCCATCCGCAATACCCCCTGCCGCAATGACAGGAATATGAAGCGCATCGACGACTTGAGGAACCAGAGCCATCGTCGTTAATTCCCCAACGTGACCTCCTGATTCAGTTCCTTCAACAATGACCATATCCGCCCCTGCTTGTTGCATACGAATCGCTAATGCAACCGTAGGTACGATAGGAACCACCATAATGCCCAAGGCTTTTAATCGAGGAATATACTTACCTGGATTACCTGCCCCTGTGGTAACCAAGGCAGGTTTTAGTTCAGCGATGAGCTCAAAAATAGCTTCAGTATGAGGATTCATCATCATCACATTGACCCCAAAAGGTTTATCTGTAAGCTCTCTACATTTTAAAATCGCAGCACGTGCGACATCAGAGGGCCAAGCGCCTGTCCCAATGATGCCTAAGGCTCCACTGTTACTGACAGCAGCCGCAAACTCTGCCGTAGCGATGTTGGCCATAGCCCCCTGTACGATGGGATATTTGATCCCTAACATTTCATTTAATAACATTTTTTCTTTCCTCCTAGAGTTCAATCAACGTCGATGCCCAAATCAAACCAGCCCCAAATCCAACCAAGAGGATCTTCATATCCTTATGGATCAAACCTTTAGCTTTGGCTTGAGCGAAAGCAATGGGGATACTGGCGGATGAGGTATTCCCAAATTCATCCATATTCATGACGAATTTAGATAAAGGAAAATTCATCTTCTCTGATACATGGCCTAATATTCTCGCATTGGCTTGATGAGGGATGATCAAATCAATCTCATCAAGTTGATGATGACTTTTAAGTAAAACCTGTGTGATCGCATCTTCTACAGCTCTGATCGCAAAACGGAAGACCGCTTGACCTTTCATTCGTAGATAAGGTGTTTCACCTTGAATGTTTCTAAACGATGCATTTAAATTAAGCCCATCGGTAGATAAGGTATCTTCTAGATCACCTTGGGTATTGACGAAATGAGTCCAAGGTAAAGCTCCTTGTGAATGTGAGACAAGGAATGCCCCAGCCCCATCTCCAAACAAGACAGCCGTTCCTCGATCGGTATAATCTAAGATCTTACTGAGTGTCTCACTTCCTATGATCAAGGCCGTATTGACTTGACCACTTTGAATCAAGGCATCCACGGTTTGAAGCGCTAAGAGAAAACCACTACAGGCCCCATTAAGATCAAAAACCATCATTCTTTGAGCACTTAGTTTCAATTTCGCTTGAACCAAAGCCGCAGTACAAGGCATCATCGCATCCGGGGTTAAGGTCGCAACGATGATACAATCGATTAACCTAGGATCGATACAGGCATCCTCTATCGCTAATATTGCCGCTCTTACCGCAAGATCTGAGGTATTCTCTTCTTTTGAGAAGTAACGGGTCTTAATTCCAGTTCTTTCTGTGATCCATGCATCATTGGTGTCAATGACTTGTGCGAGATCCTCATTGCTGACTTTATTGTTGGGAACCGCATAACCTACCCCTAAGATCTGAGGCCTTCTCATATCTTTACCCCAATGTCTCTGTACTTTTTGTATCGTTGATCCAGTAAGGTAGATGTCTTAAGTTTACGTAAACTCGCAAGATCATTTCTAATCTCATTTTTCATTGAACTGATGACTGAAGCTTTGTTGTTCTCAAAGCCCTCTGTGGGCTCTGTAATGATCTTATCGATGATGCCTTTAGCGTAGAGATCATAGGCTGTACACTCCATCAATTCCGCAGCTTCTTGAGCCCTGCTTTCATCTTTCCATAGAATAGACGCAAAGCCTTCTGGAGATAGAATCGAATAGATCGCATTTTCCAGCATATACAGACGATCCGCAACGCTTAGTGCTAAAGCACCTCCACTACCTCCTTCAGATAAGACAAAGGTAATGACAGGCACCTTGATCGATGAGAAGAGTTTAAGAGAACTCGCTATGGCTTCAGCTTGACCACGCTCTTCAGCTCCTTTACCAGGAAAAGCCCCAGCTGTATCGACGATACAGATGATGGGCCGATTAAACTTCTCCGCTTGTTTAGCCAAACGCATGGCTTTACGATAGCCTTCAGGATGAGCCATCCCAAAATGACACGCCATATTTTCTTCTAGGTTTCTTCCTTTAGATTGAGCCAATACCGTAACCGGTATTCCTTCAAAAAAAGCCAGGCCGGATATAATGGCCTTATCATCTCCATAAGCACGATCTCCTGATAGTTCAAAGAACTCATCGAAGAGATAAGGAATCAAATCTAGCGCCTTAGGACGATCTGTTTTACGTGCATTGAGCACTCTTTGCCAAGCTGTACTCTTTTGCGTCATGAGCTCACCTTGTGCATCAAAATCAAATTGGATAAAGTCGTTTTAAGATCTTTACGATGAACGATCGCATCGATAAAGCCTTTTTCTAATAAGAACTCTGACTTTTGAAAAGCTTCAGGAAGCTGTTCATTCATTGTCTTTTCAATGACACGTCTTCCTGCGAAACCGATCAAAGCCTTAGGTTCAGCAAGGTTGATGTCTCCTAACATCGCAAAACTCGCAGAGACCCCTCCTGTGGTAGGATGGGTCAATACACTGATGAAAAGACCCCCATGATCATCAAAACGAGCCAAGGCTGATGCCGTTTTAGACATTTGAAACAAAGATAAAATGCCTTCTTGCATACGAGCTCCTCCTGATGCGCTTAAGATGATCAACGGATATTTCTTCTTATCTGCGACTTCGATCAAACGGGTTATCTTTTCACCGACGATTTGCCCCATCGATCCCATGATGAAACGCGCATCCATGATGGCCAAGGCTACAGTTTTTCCGTTGATTTCAGCGATGCCTGTCGTAACGGCTTCATGAAGTCCTGTATTTTCCTGAGCTTTCGTTATCTTCTTTTGATACTCAGGAAAATCATTGATCTTATTGCTTTTGGCACTTCGATAAAGTTCTTTAAAGCTTTTCTCATCGACCAATTGAACGATTCTTTCTTGAACGCCCAATGAAAAATGATGATTACAGTTAGGACATACCGATAAATGAACTTTAAGATCATATTGAGAAATGGGGGTATTACAGCTTGGACACATCAAAGGACTTAAGTCTAAGTTACTCTTCGATTCTGATTTATCGATCTTCGTAAAAAGCTTTTGAAAAAGACTTAGCCTTTCCTTACGTTTGTAGAATTGAGTGTTCACGTTCTTTGAGCTCCTTGATCCATTCGGCTGCGAAATCGGTCGTATATCGACCACTGATAAAGGTTGAATTAAACATGGTGAAGTAACAGAATTCGATGTTGTTATCGATTCCATCGATGATGAATTCTTCTAGAGCTCCTCGCATACGCTTGATCGCATTGAGACGAGTATCCCCAAAACAAATCAGCTTGGCAATCATCGAATCATAGAATGGGACAATCGTATATCCGTTATAAGCTGCACTATCGATTCTTACATCTTTACCACCAGGGGCATGATAGAAAGTGATCTTACCCGCAGAAGGTTTGAAATCATTTCGAAAATCTTCCGAATTGATGCGACATTCAATCGCGTGACCCAAGATCTTGATGTCTTCTTGACCGTAAGGTAAGGTGCCACCCCCAGCAGCTCTGATCATGTTTTTGATAAGATCGA
>CAZXTB010000062.1:0-7726 GCA_964643535.1 uncultured Erysipelotrichaceae bacterium
AATCGATGATGGATTCCCCATTATTGCCTACTGTATCGATTTGTTTCAATCCACCGTAACGACTTCCCATACCTGCGGCTAAGATAACTAGACTAGGATTTTTCATAAAATACCTCGTTATCATTATTGTATAGTGATTTAAACAAATACTCAATGAGAATTATGTGCTTACAACCATTGTTTCTGTCTTATTCAATTCAAACCTTTTCTTTGCCTGGATCATAAACCCATAGGTCACATAGGAAAAGATCGCGATGGGTAAAGTAAGATACCAAGTAGGTAACCAAAATAAGATCCCTATGGTTGTAAGGATTGCTTGGGTTAAAATAAACCCTGTCTTATTGGTCCCAAAACCTACCCAAGAGAAAATGACGGATAGGACCATCAAAATGGCATGAGGTAAGATCATTATAAAGATCAAGCCAATCGCAATTGGTGCTACAGACTGACCACTCCCTGTGGTTTCACTCATCAACTTAAATGAGAATAATACTACTAGTAAACCAATTAAAAAATAAAGACTACATAAAATACTTAAACTTAATGCGAGTTTAGATTTCTTCATAAACCCCCCTATCAAATCTATTGTATTCAAAAAGAAAACCATTTCCTAGAATTGTCCTTGAAAATGGTCACTATCTTTACAATTTGTTTAAAATACAAGCAAGATAATCAATAAGAGCACCGGTAGATACAACATCAGTACGATGATGATGAACCAAATCGAAGGATCTATCACCTTTTTCTGCTTTACCCAAAATCCTATCAACACACTATAAAGCACAGCAGATACGCCACTTACCCACCAAAGATGAAAGAACATGTCCATGATCGCATAGATGGCATAGGCAGAGGTTATGAACATGGCTAACTTTCCACCCAATGGAATCTGCATCGTGGTTTCACTGATGGATCTAATTAGGCTCTGTTTAAAACGATACTCATGACAATTTGGACATGAATCGATCTTGTCTTGATCATATGCGAAACCACACTTCGAACAAGGCGTTAGGTTAGGGCTTGTCATGATGGACCTCTTTCATTAAGGTGGAAACTTCGTTATTTCTATTATAAGTTTTTTTAATCAAACTGACAAATATCTTATACAACTAAAATACGCTAGCCCACGCATCAATCAAGTTCTCAAGTGACATCTTTGCGTTGGCTGGACTTGTGGAAGGAAGCAGAAAGATGGAGATCTTTGTTTGAGGATAAACGTAGGTATTATAGAACTGAAAAGCTTTATTCCCATTCGCATAGATTCTGGTGATCTGTGATGATTCTATGATCGATAAGATATCGTTAGGGATCACATTCTCAATGGAGGAATCACTAGATCCCTTGATATCACAGGATTGGATCACATCCCATAAAGCGATATGATGTTTAAGAAGCATCTCTTTCTTCAACTCAATCGTTTGTGGTTTATTACAGCCCAATAGAGCACTTAAGACATCCCAGAATCGATTCTGAGGATTCCCATAATAGAAGCCGCTTTCTCTTGACTTAACCGAAGGAAACGAGCCTAGAATCAAAACCTTAGAATGTTGATTATAGACAGGATCTATTGAATGAATCATAGGCTGTCTTTCGCTAAGATGAAATGACTGATCATCTTATGATGACTTTTAAAAGTACTCGACTTCTCAAGTTTAAATCCTAGTTTTTGATAGAACTGGATATTGTTTGAGTTCTGTGTCTCTAGAATCGTCTTGGATAAACATACGTGTTTAATCATATCAGTCGCAATTCCTTTGTTTCTATCTTTCTCATCTACACAGATCAAAACCAAATGATCTGCTTCAGTAATTTTCATGTCGTATAAAACCTTCTTACTATACCGTTGATAAGACAGCGCTTTTAGGATACTACCTAAGCCAACATTTATCATCAATAGGATGCTTTCCTTTATCCATAAGGCTCTCGGTTTATCACTGGGCTTCTGAATAATAATGACTCCATTGAGATCTTCTAATACATAAGTAAAAGGTGAACACATCATCAACTGGGCTTTAAAGAACCATGCGGCTTTCTTTTGTCTAGTTTCTTGTTGAGGAAAGAAAAACATAAACAAAGGATCATCCTTAAAAGAACTCGCACATAAGGAAGCCATCTTCTCTATTTCAATTCTTTTAATAAGATGGAGATTCAATGATTCTCCTCCTAATTTATTTAATAGGGACTATTTTAGAAGAACTTTTATATTCTGAGTTAAGTTTTTTCCTCGAATAGACTCGAGCTGGTACACCATAATAATCTGATCGATCTCATTTTCCTTAATAAAGGCCGATAAATCAAAATTAGGTTGTGATTTGACAAGATACTCTAAAGAATAGTAGTAAAGATGATGAGAATGGTAACTTAAAGGAACACGTATTGGGGCTGTAAACGAATTTCCAATCAATAATACATTAGGCTTATCAATAAAACCACTGTCTATATCTAGGGTAATATTTGCCCCTGCAAACATACGTTCATAATGACTTACATATTTCCCATATAGATAAGGCTTATCATCTTGGTAGTCCTCTAGTCCACCATAGGTGTCGACAATGGATCCATTGATCTTAATCGATGATGGTTGATAATCATAAGTGTAAGTGCAAACAGGATCATAATCCACTTTAATCGAGTTGGCTACAGATCGACTATAGGATCCATAGAACTTGAATTGGGAAAAACAAAGATCATTGGTGATGGCTACAGGCGCTTCATTGAACACGGCTTTTGCGATATCAGTATACCCTTGATAAGCTCCTTCATAGGTCCAGTGATGATCGGTTCGTGAATAGTTCTTTAGGATTTCTTTTAGTGTATAAACTTTAAAGTAATCATAAGGAATTTTCAGGTTTGCCTTGATCAGTTGTTTATAGGGACTTATGTCAAATTCTGAATAGACCAAAGATGAATCTTTCATTTGAGGGATGATGTATAAGAATAGTGGAATATTGATTTCAGTTGATAATTGATTGAGTAATTTAACGTTAGCTAAAACTCTGTTTTTAATGTAGATTTGATAAGGCATCGAACTGGGGACTAAGAATCGAGTTTGATCGATCGTTACTCGATTGATGGTTTCAAAAATTTCAATCTTAACTCTTTCATTTCCCAAAACAGGATTGATAAAGTTCATCGCTTCACTTAGCCTAGTATTCATCGTGTAGTATCCACTTAACCACTGTTCACGAGAGAAAAAATGATCCGCAAAAGCTTTTTCTAGGCTATCTTGAAATGTTGTATTAAGCCAAGTCTCAGCGTTAAAAGTTTTCAATTGTATGGTCCCTCGATTTTCAATCATCAAAACTTCTTTATTGGGGATTGAAAACAGGGTGAAGCAACTCATCCCAAGAATAACGATACTGATGATACTGATGAATAGTTTGTTTCTCATAGATGCTCCTAGAACCTAAAGTAGATGAATGGATTAAAGCTCTGATTCACCAAATAGAGGGTACTCAATAAAAAGATCGCAAGGATTCCCAAATCGCTTAGCCAAGATAGTTTATGCGTCAGGGATTGAATGAATTTAGGAGTAGGCAAGATGAATAATAATCCCAGTCCCATAAAAGGTAAGGTATAGGTTAATTTCGCAGGAATAAGATAGATCGATGAAGCGCCTAATCCGATACAAGCACTTAAGTAAGTTCCTATTTGAGCTAGACTTTCTGATCTAAAGATGACCCAACCAATTAGAATCAAAATCAAGGCATAAGAATGTCTAAATACCTTGGGAAGTTTATTCAAGTAATTTAAGCCACCTGATTTTTCAATCACTAAGATCACAAAATAATACATCCCAAACAATACGAAATTCCATGCGGCCCCATGCCACAAACCCGTTAAGAACCAAACCAAGGCAAGGTTCATAATGGTTCTCCCTTTGGAACCTCGACTTCCTCCTAAAGGAAAATAAACATAATCTCTAAACCAGGTGCCTAAAGAAATATGCCAACGACGCCAGAATTCAGTAATACTTGATGATCGATAAGGCGCATTGAAGTTTTCTAAGAAATGGAAACCCATCATATGTCCCATCCCAATGGCCATATCGCTATAACCTGAGAAATCATAGAAAATCTGCAAGGCATAGGCAATGATGCCTAAAATCGCAAAACTCCAATTTAAAGTTTTTCCTGTCATCGCAAAAGCTGCATTCGCTAAAATGGCCACTTGATTGGCGATGATGATCTTCTTAGAGAGCCCTATGATGAATCGACGCAAGCCTTTCGCGACGAGATCCACATCGATGGTTCTGTTTAGCAACTCATCTTCAATCGTCGAATATCTAACGATGGGACCTGCGATAAGCTGAGGAAACAAGGTCACATACGCCAATAACGCATTAAAATTCTTTTGAACTTTAACTTGTTTTCGATAGACATCTAAAGTATAAGACATGGTTTGAAAGGTATAGAAACTGATCCCAATGGGTAAAGGCAAATTCATCAAAGATATGTTTAGATTGAACAATGTGTTTAGATTTACAATCACAAAATCAGAGTATTTAAAGAAAGAAAGGAGTCCTAAATTTACGATGATCGATAAAACAAGATACACTTTCGCTAAACGAGGATCTTTATCTCTCACCTTATCGATCAATATTGAAAATCCATAATCGTTTATGGTCGATATGATCATGATGACCACATAAACGGGTTCACCCCATGCATAAAAAAGAAGAGAGAAAACAATGATTAGTAGGTTTCTTGCTTTTGTTTTTCCCAACGCATAGTAAAGAATAAAGAAAGCAGGAAAGAAGATAAAGACAAAGGTTAAACTACTAAATACCATAGATTTCTCCTTGTGGTGAACACTTAAACGTTACTATGCTTCTACAATAAATCGACTATCCTTTTCAAATTCTCTTATTTTAATCCTTAAGTTATTCAAATGAGGCTTAGTTTAATACCAGTATTATCGCTTCTAATTCAATGATTGTCTACTTAAATTTACTTCTAAACTTATATGAACATTATCTATATTTAATATTTGAACAACTAATGTTATTGATAAAACCTTAATCTTCAGTTATCCTATTGATAGTCAATTTAGGTTATAAACCATGCTTATATAAGGAGAACAGCGATGGATATCACCATTATAATCAGTAGTATTGCCTTTGTGCTTCTATTAATAGGCATAATCTATGGCTTATTGCTTAATCCTCGACCTCAACTTATGGATCGAATGGTTAAAAGAGCGATGTTAAAACGTCATCTTGAACTGGATGATGGGATGCATGTCTTTTTAGCGGGTACAGGAGCTCCTTTACCTGATCTTCATCGAGCGGGTCCTTGCACCTGTGTTATCGTCAACCATAAGATTTTTATGGTCGATACGGGTGAATCCAGCACAAGAAACATGCAGATCGCTGGGTTAAAACTTGGTAAGATAGACACCGTCTTATTAACACACTTCCACTCAGATCATATTGGTGGTTTAGGTGAAACCATGTTGATGCGTTGGGCAACTGGAAACAATACTGCTCCACTTAATGTCATAGGTCCACAAGGGTCAAAAGAAGTAGTAGAAGGCTTCCTAATGGCGTATCAGTTTGATAAGAAATATCGTATTGCCCATCATGGAGAAGGATTGATGATTCCTGCTGCTTATGGAGCTAAAACGATAGAATTTAATTTAGGAGATGATCCTTTGGCTTCATCCATAATCTACGAAAAAGATGACTTAAGGATCACTGCGTTTAATGTCAACCATACCCCTGTCTTTCCTGCGGTAGGATATCGCTTTGACTATAAAGGAAGAAGTGTGGTCATCAGTGGGGATACTTGCTTATGTGACAACCTTATCAGACAAGCTCATGAGGTTGATCTATTGGTCAGTGAAGCGCTTAATAAGAAATTCGCTGAATCGATTCGTAGAAATGCGAGCTTATCATCCGCTACAACCTTATCAAGCATCGCTTCAGATATCCAAAATTATCATTTATCACCTGAAGAAGCTGCTTTGGTGGCTTCAAAGGCTAATGTTAAAAACCTTACCTTGACCCATATCCTTCCTCCTATCCCAAATAAGTTTCTCATCAATGCTTTTTTAGGACAATCAAGAAAAATTTATAAAGGTAAGATCGATTTAGGTAGAGATGGTTTATTGATCAGTTTACCGATCAACTCAACACAGATTATTAAGAAGCATCTTCTGGGTTAACATATAAAATCTATCTTTGTTTCTCATATTATATAAATTTAAATCCAAAAAAAAGACATCCTAGGATGTCTTACTTATTTATTCTAAGAATTTCAGTTAGTTGTTCTAACATACTTCCATTCGATGAGAGAGAAATACTTCCAACCTTTTCAAAGATATGATCTAAATATTCCAATTCTTTAAGTTTATACAAGGTAGAATTTTCTTCCATCAACTTAGCAGTATTCAATAAACTGCGAGTTGAAGCTGTTTCTTCACGACGAGTAATAACATTGGCCATGGCTTTCTTTTCAGCAATCAGGATCGTGTTAAGGATGTCCCTGATTTCGCCAGGAAGGATGATATCTTTGATTCCAGCATCTTGGAAGATGGATCCAAAATCTTTTTCTTTAGGTTTGATGATGTCTAGGATGATCTTACCGACTTCATGTTTTTCTGCCAACAATTCATCTAGGGTGCTTGTTGAGATGTATTCACGCAACGCCAACTGGATAACCAAATAGAGTTGTTCTTCAAAGTTAGAAAAATCTAAGGCTGCCTTAAGCGTATCTACAATTTTATAGTTGAGTATAAAATTCATACGTAAGGTAACCTTATCTTTGGTCAATAATTCTTGACCACTGATTTGAACCGTTTGCTGTCTGGTTTGAATCATCTTAACATTCAAATTCTGAGTCGAAGAGAAGAATACATGTTTTCCTGGGGCTAACGTTTGTTTATACTGACCATTAACTTTTAAGATGCCCACAAAGCCTTCTTCAACCATAATCGTAGAGATTAATTTCATACTTTGATTCTGTTCTAAAAACGATTTAGATTCAAAGATACTTGGATCAATTTCTTCAGGTACGATGAGTTTTCTAGGATCAGCTTTAATAAAGGTATGAACTAAATTGGTATTAAAGTATGAATGAGATCCTGAAACTAAAACATCTTGAAATAATCCATCGACCAAATGAAAGACAACTTCATTTCCTTTGACCAAGATGGTTTCTATGGCTTCATTCAAAGCAGGATTATTAATGGCTTTAACATCGATTCCTTTTGATTCAAGAGTCTGTTTACGATTAATGATGACGATGCTTTTCTGTCTCGCTTGAAAACGAAACTTATATTCCCCAGATTCTAGTACTTTTACAAAGACTTGCTTATTAAACAAAAGACCAAATTCTTTACTGTTTACGATGGTTTTCATCTTTACCCCTTTATGTGAAACCCGATTTGAGTTTACTTTATATGAAATCCCGGTTAAGTTTTCAAAAACAGGTAACGGATCAGTCTTTAAGGAAGGGTTATGAGGAATGAACCGAAGTTGATTCAACAAGCGCCAGCCGGTATCCAGACCAATGCAAGGTCAACAGTCTTTTGTCTATCCAAGGATAGACCGATAGCTTATCTGGGTTTTCGAAAGATGCTCTTTTTGTTGTGCAACCACGCACTCGTGAGAGCCGAGGATTCGAACCCCGTTTTACAAACAAATCCGGCATACAAGTTAACATCGTTAAATTGCACCGTACTAGGATTATACCTAGCCACATAGGATCATGTCTGATAGCACTTC
>CAZXTB010000063.1:0-7669 GCA_964643535.1 uncultured Erysipelotrichaceae bacterium
AAAGGCAGCTCTACAATTAAATGAAGCTAAACTAAATAAAAGAAGAATCATCGCAGTTGGGACTACCAGTGTACGAACTTTAGAGACTCAAATGAATCGACATGGGAAGTTTGTGGCGGAAACATCCAGCACAGATATTTTTATAACACCTGGTTATACTTTTAGAGCAGTCGATGCCTTGGTCACCAATTTCCATTTACCGAAAAGCACCTTGGTGATGCTGGTAAGTGCATTATCAGATCTTGAATTTATCCTTCAAGCTTATCAAAAAGCAGTACAATTAAACTATAGGTTCTTCTCCTTTGGAGATGCCATGTTTATCGAATGAACAAAAAAACAGATCATTAGTGAAATTTAGTAAAATCAATTTGGATTATTGTCTTAATGTAATGATTAATAGGAGGATTTTTGATATATTATGATTATAAGGATGGGGAAAACCTTGAAAAAACTATATCTTTCTAAGCATAGTTGGGGTAATTATTCTAGTAACATTTGTTTACTTTAGCTTTTACAATAATAAGAGAACTCTTGATTTTACACAGACTGCTGTTAGGATTCGAATGGATGGTCCAATGTCGACATATACAGATACCTCAATTCGTTTCAACGCAATTATTAGAAGAGAAACTTTATTTGGTATAGAAGTAAAAGTTGATAATATTACTTGCAGTATAAGTAAGTCGATCGATTTGGATAGTACTAATGATTTTATTAAATGCGATAATCTTATTGATCCAAATTCTTATATATATTTATATATTGGATCAAATTTTGAATTCATAGCTTTGTTTGATGATGTAAATCAAGTGGTTTATCTTGATAAACGTGGCTTACAAAATTCAGAATTCGTCAATCGATTACCTTTACTACTAAACCCATAATCTTTACGTTGATGTATTGTAAGGGTGAATATTGTAGCAAAATAAAAATCTTTTCGAAAATTCAAGAATAAATGTTTATACAATATTGATCATCAACGTTTATTTACCCAAAACAACTGGCTAATTCTGTGAGATTTATCTGGCCACAATTTTATTACTTTAAGCTTATTAATTAGAAGTACAATTAAGCTATAGACACATCTACATAGAACTTAATATAAATCGTAAAAAAAAAAAAACAGATCATCAGTGGGAAATTGAAAAACTTAAAGAACTAAAACAACTGAAAAATAAACCCAGTCTTTTAATGCACTCCTGTTGTGCTGTATGTAACAGTTGGCCACTTGAGTATCTGTATTCAGTGTTTGATATCACACTTTACTACAACAATTCCAACATCTATCCTCAATCAGAATATGATCATCGTTTAGGTGAACTCCATAAATATGTCGATCTGTTCAATGAAAATCATAAAACAAACATCACCATCATCGAAGAACCTTATGATTATGAAACCTATCATGAGACTTATCTTGTCAAGAGATCTGAAGACAGAGAAGGGACTCAAAGATGCGGGATGTGTTATGCCTTACGTATCACAGAAGCCCTTAAATATGCCTCTAATCACCATTTTGATTATGTGACAACCGTCATGACGATCTCAAGACAAAAGAGCGCTGGTAAGATCAATGGGATCGCACGGAAATTAGCGACAGGCTTTCCACAAGTTCATTATTTTTATTCAAATTTTAAAAAAGAAAAAGGCATCGACTTCAGTGTGAATGTTTCTAAAAGCTTAGGAATATATCGTCAAGAGTATTGTGGATGTGAATACTCTACCGATAATCTTCGTGAAGAGTGAACTCACTCTTTTTTTGTGCATTTGAGTAATCTTTTTTTAGGAAAACAACTATAATTTCTTAAAAGGTGATTAATGGAAAAGAAGGATAGACAAATCGCAGTAGATTGTTTTAATGAAACTTGGACTTTGATGGATAAGAAAAACAGAACCATAGAAGAGGATTTTAGAATGCTTCATCTGGCCCATAGTTCTTGTTATCACTGGAGTCTTTGTGGAACCGCTTTAGAAATTTCTAGAGGGGAATGGCAGATTTCACGAGTCAATACAGTTTTAGGGTATGGGGAAGAAGCTTTGAGACACGCTCAACGTTGTTTAGATCTTTGTATTGATAATAAAATAGGGGATTGGGATCTTGCTTTTGCGTATGAAGCACTATCTCGAGCTTATTTAACATTGAACGATCTTGAATCGATGAATACATTTAAACTCAAAGCACTCAAAGCAAGTGAATCCATTAAAGATAAAGAGGATCTTGACTTTACTTTAGATGCTTTAAAAGATCTTCATGAATAGACAAAGCATAGATTGACTAGTTAAGCTTCATTGTCTATAATGTTTCTAACGACTTAGACCGAAGTCAAAGCGTTCATTGGCCATTCAGAAAGTTTTGGGAAGATGAGACAAAACCAAGATGAACGTATAAGTCCTTCGAGAGTTGATTTTCTGAAACTAAGTAAGAAGATCCGGTGATTCCGTTATCGTCCAATGAGCACAGCAGTGAAAACAAGGTGGTACCACGTTAAACGTCCTTCAGTGACGTTTTTTTATTTCAAGGAGGAAATATGCTGAATTTAAGATTACCTACGATTGAGACAGAACGTTTTATCTTAAGACCAATTCAAGTTGAAGATGCGAAAGACATGTTTTAATATGCAGGAGATCCTGAAAACTTACAGTTTGTTTGGTTTCCTAGACACAGCGATCCTGAATCTAGTAAGAAATCTATTGAAGATTTCTTTCTAACCCGAGTGGATAGAGGGATACCTGAAGCCTATTGTGTGGTGATCAAACCATCGATGAAGATGATTGGGACAGTGGATGTCCATACCGTGCGTTTTGGAGATGTGGGAGAAATCGGCTACATCATCAATAAACGATATTGGAATAAAGGCATCGTTTCAGAAGCAGTTCAGATCTTGATCTCAGTGATGTTTCATCATTGTGGATTTCAAAGAATTGAAATCCAACATAATGCTGAAAACATTGCTTCTGGTCGAGTGATAGAAAAAGCTGGTTTCATCAAAGAAGGAACGTATAGAAAACGTAAATATGAGCCTGAATTAGGCCATAGATCAGATTATCATTTTTATGGATTGAATCTAGACGATGAAATCGTCTTAGAAAGATACTCAAAGGAGCACTATGAAAACACCATTAGAACCAAAATACGACCATAAGAGCGTAGAATCCAATCAGTACGATGAATGGATCTCAAAAGGATACTATACGGCAGGAGACCTTAGTAAGAAGCCTTTTACGATCGTTATTCCTCCTCCAAATGTCACAGGTAAACTTCATCTAGGTCATGCGTGGGATACCTCACTTCAAGACATCATTGCTCGTTTTAAACGTATGCAAGGTTTTGATATGCTTTGGTTACCAGGTATGGATCATGCGGGTATCGCAACTCAGGCCAAAGTCGATGCTCGACTAAGATCTCAAGGAACCAATCGTTATGAACTAGGAAGAGAAAAATTTCTAGAACAAGCTTGGGCTTGGAAAGAAGAATACGCAGGTCATATTCGTCAACAATGGGCTAAAATGGGCCTCTCTTTGGACTATACAAGAGAACGTTTTACCTTAGATGATGTGCTTAATAAAGCTGTCAATAAGGTCTTCGTTGATCTATATCACGAAGGATTGATTTATCAAGGTGAACGTATCATCAACTGGGATCCTTTAGCGAAAACTGCTTTATCCAACATCGAAGTTATTCATAAAGAAATCGAAGGAAGCTTCTATACCTTCAGTTATACCGTTGTAGAGACGGGTGAAAAGATCGCAGTTTCAACCACAAGACCTGAAACGATGTTTGGGGATGTTTGTGTCGTGGTTCATCCAGATGATCCTAAGTATACCCATTTAAAGGGTCTTCACGTCATCAACCCAGCCAATCATGAGAGTATCCCCATTATCATGGATGACTACATCGATCGTGAATTTGGGACAGGTGCGATGAAGTGCACGCCTGCCCATGACCCCAATGATTTTGCCTTATCAGAAAAACATAACTTACCTAAAGTTATTTGTATGAATCCAGATGGGACAATGAATGAGAAAGCAGGAGTCTTTAACGGACTTGATCGTTTTGAATGTCGCAAACAACTCACCAAACGCATCACAGAAGAAGGCAATACCGTTAAAGTCGAGAAACATATTCATCAAGTAGGTCACTCTGAAAGAACGGATGTTATTGTAGAGCCTTATCTATCTAAACAATGGTTCGTTAAGATGAAACCTTTGGCTCAAGCAGCCATCGACGCTCAAAACGGTTCAGATAAAGTATCATTTACGCCAGATCGTTTTGAAAACATCTTTACCCAATGGATGACCAACATCGAAGATTGGTGTATTTCTCGTCAATTGTGGTGGGGCCATCGTATTCCTGTTTGGTTTCATAACACGACAAAAGAAGTTTATGTCGGACTTGAAGCACCTAAAGATATTGAAAATTGGACTCAAGACGAAGATGTCTTAGATACTTGGTTCTCTAGTGCACTATGGCCTTTTAGTACCTTAGGCTGGCCTGAAAAGACCGCTGATCTAGAACGTTATTATCCTACCGATGTCTTGGTTACAGGTTATGACATCATCTTCTTCTGGGCTGCTCGTATGATCTTTCAAGCGCGCTATTTTACCAAGAGTGTTCCTTTTAAAGATGCGTTGATCCATGGTTTGATTCGGGCTGAGGATGGACGTAAAATGAGCAAGTCTTTAGGTAATGGCGTTGATCCAATGGATGTCATTGAAGAATATGGGGCAGATGCCTTACGTTTCTTCTTGACCACCAATTCAGCTCCAGGATTAGATTTGCGTTATTCTCAAGAGAAAGTCGAAGCTGCCTGGAATTACATCAATAAACTATGGAACGCTTCTCGTTTCGTAGAGATGAATATTCCTGAAGGTTTTATTCAAGAAGATCTTAAGCATTTAAAATTGTCTGCTTCTGATCGATGGATCTTAGAAAGATTTGATGCGACACTTGAAAAGGTCACCGCAGCCAACGAAAAATATGACTTTGCCTTAGCGGGTAGCTTCTTGTATGAGTTTGTTTGGGATGATTATTGTTCATGGTACATCGAATTAAGTAAATCCAATCTTAACTCAAGTGATCCTGAAATCGTTAAAGCGAGTCGAAATACTTTGCGATCGGTTTTGATTGGGATATTGAAACTAAATCATCCTACGATGCCTTTTGTGACTGAAAAGATTTATTCTAGTTTCGCAGAAGGGGCCTTATGTGTTGCATCTTGGCCAGTTGCGTATGGACTTCATGATTCTGAAGCTTTAAATCAAATGGGACAATTGATTTCGATCATCTCTCAGATCCGTTTGATTAGAACGGAATACAACGTTAAACCTGCTTTACCTTTAGACATTGAATGTTCAATTCGTCTAAATGAAGTTCAAAAAGAATCCTTGCTTAAGATGGTCAAAACGACGATCGTTGAGAAACTATCGGGTGAGTTGATGACTCGTTCTATTCTTAATGGGACCTTATCGATCTCATTGACTCAATTGATCGATGTAGAGGCAGAGAAGATTCGTTTATCTAAAGAAAAAGAAAAATTGACCTTAGAGATCACACGAGGAGAAGGAATGTTGAGTAATCCGCGTTTTACCTCCGCTGCTCCAGAGGCAAAAGTCGAAGAAGAAAAGAAGAAACTGGAAGAATATAAGCGCCAATTTGAATTGGTTAGCACTCAGTTAAACAACTTGAGTAAGTAGGGTAGAAAATCAACGACTTATCTTGTATAATTAACATGTTATTTGGCTAAGTGCCATAGGAGGAAACATGACCACTAAATATGTGTATCTGTTCTCTGAAGCTGACGGTAAAATGAAGAACCTATTGGGTGGAAAAGGCGCTAATTTGGCAGAAATGACCAAACTTGGAATGCCTGTCCCTCAAGGTTTCACTGTCACTACGGAAGCTTGTACTCGTTATTATGATGATAACGAAAGCATCCATCCGGAGATCCAGAAAGAGATTTTTGATTATTTGGCGAAATTGGAAAAGACAACCGGTAAAGAGTTCGGTTCTAAGACCAATCCGCTTTTGGTATCTGTTCGTTCAGGTTCCCGTGCTTCAATGCCGGGGATGATGGATACCATCTTGAATTTAGGATTGAATGATGAAGTCGTTGAAGGTTTTGCCTCATTGACTCAAAATCCTCGTTTTGCCTATGATTCTTACCGTCGTTTCATTCAGATGTTCTCAGATGTCGTCATGGAACTCTCCAAGAAGAACTTTGAAGGAATCATCGATGAGATGAAAGAAGAAAAGCATATTAAGTTAGATACTGAATTCACTGCCGATGATCTAAAAGAAATGATCGTTCGCTATAAGGCTTACTATAAAGCACACAAGGGTACAGATTTCCCTCAAGATCCACGCGTTCAATTGATTGAATCCGTAAAAGCCGTCTTTAGATCTTGGAATAATCCACGTGCGGTCTATTATCGTCGTTTAAATGAAATCCCACATTCATGGGGAACCGCAGTTAGCGTTCAATCCATGGTTTTTGGAAACATGGGCGATACATCAGGAACAGGCGTTGCCTTTACACGTAATGCGGCGACTGGCGAAAAGAAACTCTTTGGGGAATTCTTAATGAATGCCCAAGGGGAAGATGTCGTTGCGGGTATTCGTACACCGATGACCATCGATAAGCTTCAACAAGTTATGCCTCATGTTTATGATGAATTCGTTACGATCTGTGATCGTTTAGAAGCTCATTATAAAGACATGCAAGATATGGAATTCACCATCGAAAATGGCAAGTTGTTTATGCTACAGACCCGTAATGGGAAACGTACTGCAGCTGCTGCTTTGAAGATCGCTGTTGATTTGGTCGAAGAAGGCATGATTTCTAAAGATGATGCCATTCTACAAGTCGATCCTAAACAGCTCGATGCTTTGCTTCATCCTCAGTTTGAACCAGCTGCTTTGAAAGCTGCTGAAGTCGTTGGATCAGCTTTACCTACATCACCTGGTGCTGCTAGTGGTAAGATCGTATTCACCGCTGCAGATGCGGTCGAATGGACCAATCGTGGTGAAAAGGTTGTTTTGGTTCGTTTAGAAACCTCTCCTGAAGACATTGAAGGTATGCATGTATCACAAGGTATCTTAACGGCTCGTGGTGGGATGACCTCTCATGCGGCTGTCGTTGCTCGTGGTATGGGGACTTGCTGTGTATCAGGTTGTGGAGATATTAAATTTACAGGACCTAAATCCTTTGTATTGGGCAATAGAAGCTTTAAAGAAGGCGATGCACTTTCCTTAGATGGTTCAACAGGTAAGATTTATGGTCAAGCCGTTAAGACGATGCCTGCTTCAATTACCGGTGATTTTAGAACCTTGATGGGATGGGCTGATGAAGTCCGTACCTTAAAGGTAAGAACCAATGCGGATACACCTAAAGACGCTGCTCAAGCGGTCATCTTTGGGGCTGAAGGCATCGGTTTGGTTCGTACTGAACATATGTTCTTTGAAGGCGATAGAATCAAAGCCATGCGTGAGATGATCGTCTCTAAGACGGAAGAACAACGCAGAAAAGCTTTAGCTAAACTCTTGCCTATGCAAAGAAGCGACTTCGAAGGCATCTATGAAGCCATGGAATTTAGACCGGTTACGATCCGTTATTTGGATCCACCACTTCATGAATTCTTGCCTACCGATGAAGAAGATATCGTAAATTTG
>CAZXTB010000064.1:0-7493 GCA_964643535.1 uncultured Erysipelotrichaceae bacterium
TGTAATCACTCGATGAACGATGGATAGACCCAATCCAAACTGGCCACCTGAGCCTCTTTCATAAGGCTTGAACAATTGTTCCATACGATCGACTGGGATCCTTATCCCATCGTTATAGACACTGAGCTCATCTTTGGTTAAACGGATCTCCACTTGGGTCTTCGCATATCTTAAGGCATTGTCGAGAAGGTTTTCTATGACCACTCGCCAAGGTTCTTCTTGGCCTACATATGAACAAGAAGTCAATTCAGTGATCAGTTTGATCTCTGGTTTTAAGACCTTAACTGAACGGATGGCTTTCTCAACCACGCTTTTCATATCGGTCTTACCCGGTTTTACGTCTTGGATCAAATATTCCATTCGATTAAGTAAGAGTAAACTATGAACTTTCTTCTCTAAACGAGAGGCATGCTCAATGATCACATCGACACTAGCTTCTAAAGTATCATAAGGATAGATCCCATCTTTAATGGATTCCCCATAAGACTTGATGGTTGCGATCGGTGTCTTTAAGTCATGGGAGATGTTGTGGATCATTTCTTCTTTGAGTTCTTCTTGACGTTTAAGTTCTTTATTCATGGTGACGATGGCTGTGGCCAATTCACCGATCTCATCGTGACGATTGATGACGAGTTCTACGCTTTCACCTTTCTTATAGGTGTTGATGTAGAGCTCTATCTGTTTTAAGGAATGGATCAAATAACCTACCCAAGCCATTAGAAACAGAAAGATCAAACCAACCATGATCAAGATGATGTTGACAACTTCATTGATCAAAGCGGATTTAAACTGATTCATCGTATTGGTCACCATAAAACTGACGATCCAGACATTGTTTCCTATCTTAGTGGTCGTATAGGCCACATTAGGTTGGGCAAGTACCGTGATGTTGTCGGTGGTCTCGACTGTTTGTGTTCCTATTTTAGAGGTAAACTCAGAAAACAAATCGATCCCTATTTGGGTTGCCGCATTGGTCATGATCTCTTGAGAATCATCGGTAAAGATCACATAGTGAACGATGGTAGGATCACTGTTGGAAAACAGGGTTTCTTCTGGGAAGAAATTATAATAATTCTCAATGACCGCATTTTGAGATCGATGAATCAAAGAAAACATTTGATTCTGAGCGATGTTGTTTATGTTGGTAAAGATGTAAGACAATAAGAAAAACCCAAACAGGAAAATGGAGATCAGTACGAGACTGACCAACTGTTGGGTTAAACTCATATTTTCTATAAAAGTCTTGATTCTTTTCATTAACCCAGCCTATATCCATAACCGTAGATCGTATGGATATTCAGTGCTTTTAATTTTTTACGTAGTCTTCTTAATGTATCATCGACAACACGATCAGATCCAAAGTAATTGGTTTCCCATACACGTTCAAGGATCTGTTCTCTAGAGAAAGCAATCGTCTTATTGCGTACAAACATCATCAAGAGATCAAATTCTTTGGTGGTCAGTTCAATCTCGATTTCGTGTTGATAGACCTTACGTTGAACCAAATCGATCTCATACCCATCGACTTCGATTCGATCATCGTCTTTATAGACTCTACGCATGATGTTGTTGACGCGTAAAACGAGTTCTTTAGGTGAGAAAGGTTTGGTGATATAATCATCTGAACCTTTTTCTAAACCAATGATACGGTCAAATTCTTTATCTCTAGCTGACATAAAGATAACGGGTACCGCTGGATTAACTTTTCTGATTTCTTCGATCAAATCAAAACCACTTCGATTATCCAACATGATGTCTAAGATCCACAGTTGAATATCTGGGTTATGGATCTGCGCATAGGCACTCTCATAGGTTAAATGAGACTTGACCTCATAACCATCTTTTTCTAGATAACGTCTAACCAATTCATTAAGATCTTTTTCATCTTCGACGATTGAAATCACTCTTTTCATGTGAGATTCTCGCTTTCGATAAGCTCTACGATTTGTGAAACCAAATCATCGCACTTTTCTTGAGTTGAGGCTTCAGCCATAACTCTAACCAAGGCTTCTGTTCCGGATGGACGAACTAAGATTCTACCCTCATTGCCTAAGCTCTTCTCTAAATCAGAAATGATTTTGAGCAGATTAGGATTCTTTAAGGCTTCTTTTTTATCTTTGACTTTGACGTTGACCAACTTCTGAGGATAGATGATAAGATCAGATGATAAATCAGATAGAGACTTGTTTTCTTCAAGCATGATCGAGAGTAAAGACAAAGCACTTAATAGACCATCTCCAGTAGACAGGTGTTGTTTAAAGATGATGTGGCCAGATTGTTCTCCTCCCAACATCAAGTCCTTTCGAAGCATACGATCATAGACATATTTATCCCCAACTTGGGTCTGTTCTGTTTGAATACCAGCTCTTTGTAGAGCCTTATAAAGGCCTAGATTGGCCATGACTGTGGTTACGACAGTATCTTGTTTAAGGGTCTTGTTTTTCTTCATATGGACCCCACAGACATAGATGGTCTTATCCCCATCGAAGAGTTGACCTCGTTCATCCACCGCAATCAATCGATCCGCATCCCCATCGAAAGCCAAACCAATGTCAACTTTATGTTCAAGGACAAACTTCTGTAGATCTTCAGGATGAGTCGATCCACAATGTGTGTTGATGTTGATCCCATTGGGTTCATTATGCATGATCAAGACCTTAGCGTTCATCGATTCTAAGACCTGTTGAGCACTAACACAAGCACTCCCATTGGCCGCATCGACAGCGACCTTCATCCCTTTTAAATCGATGGGATACAAGGATTTTATGAAATGAAGATAATGATCCAATCCTTCTGGATAAGATCTGATCAAACCAATCTCAGTATCACTTGCGTAAATGAGATGGGTTTCTTTATTGAGTACTTTTTCAATCGTAGCTTCTATAGAATCATCGATCTTCATCCCTTGATGGTTAAAGATCTTGATCCCATTATCATAGTAAGGATTATGCGAGGCAGAGATCATCACCCCAGCCACAAAATCTTCTTTAGAACATAGATATGCAATCGTAGGTGTAGGAACTACCCCTACATCATAAGCGTGTGCAGAAGACGCCGCTAAGCCTGAGCATAAAGCATATTTAAGCATACTAGAACTGATTCTTGTATCCATCCCAACCACGATCTTCGCTGAAGGATAAATCGCCCCTAAAGCTTGACCAATCTGAAAAGCCATCTCAACAGTCAAAGTAACATTCGCTTTACCTCTGACCCCATCCGTTCCAAAATATTGTCCCATGGTGCTCCTAGTTGCTTACTTTGATCTTGATCGTCGATTTGACCAAGGTATACTTAACAAGTGGATTAGGTCCTACGACATATAAAGTCACTTCATTTTCACCTAAGACCACATTCTTCATATCGAAATAAACATACAGATCTTCACTGTTGACGAGATCTATGTTGGTTTGAGTCCCAAACAGATTCACCGATGTATAGACATCCTCAAGATTAACTAAGGTAAAACGATACCCTTTTACGTTGTTGGAATATTCGATGATGACATTAGACAAGGATTTTGTAACCCCTGCCCCTAAGGTAATCTGCATATTGACCACATTGACAGAAGTCTTTGTGACCCCTGACGGTAATGGAATATCCGCAACCAGATTGGTATCTGTGGTCAAGGTCGTCGCATCAATCGGAACCAAGACTGAATTGATGGCCCCTAAGATGGAGTCTTGTCCATAAATCGTAATGGTTTGATGATCATAGGTAACACTCTCGATGGCCATCCCACTTGGGATCTCACCAATCGGCGATACAGATACAGGTACGGTCTTATTCGGAGAAGAAACCCCTACAGTAACCGTAACCTTAGCCGGTAAGATATCGACATTCATCAAGGCTCCGTTTTGATCATAAGCGACCACTGTACCTTGTTTGGTAAAATCAGCCGTTACTTTAGTGACATCGATGAGGACCTTCACCATTCCAATTCTATCTAAAGTATCTTGAGAAGCTCTTATGATGACTTCTTGATCCGACATCGTCGGTACCCCTAAGACATATTCTTGATTCATTTGATCCTTATTGACGAAGTCATAACCCAAAGAGAAGCGTTCAGAAATCTTCTTCTTAATGGTAACGACGGCTGTTGTTTGAGACAAAGCCACATCTAAACGAGTTGAGAAGTCTTTAGGACTTAAGGTAATCTCATGGGTTCCTTCCAGTAATCCAGAAAGATCCGCAACGACAGAATAAGCCTTTTGTGTATTCATCAAGGAGATATCAGAGAGATCGCCTATGACATAAGCAGAGACCTCAGAAGGTATTCCTGAAACTTCATAGATTTCAGTGTTGGCGATCACTGTGACAGGAATCGCTTTGATCTTCCATCCAGATTGAATAGGATTGTTTAATACGGATTCTCCTAGATTAAAGCTTATGGCTGTGTATAAGACGACCGCTAAAATCAAAGTTACCAGTTTACTTGTTTTATTGTTGTATAGAAGTTTATCAAACCATAAACTAACAAACTTAAGGATTCTTAATAGGATCTGTTCGATGGTGGTATAAGTATTCGCAACTTTTTTACTCGAATTCGCGATCTGTTTCGCGAGTTCTAGTTTATCTTGCCCATCATGGGTTTGAGGTCTTTTAGTGGCCATGCTTATTCACCTCCTTGTTGAACATCATCCGGTGCATCATCTAAGAGAGCGTCATCGGAGACACTGTACTCTAGATTAAGTTTCTCTAAACGATCATTGTTGAGTTCAGGATTCTCATTGTTATCAAGTTTGGCTTCTTCGTTTACTTTAGGATTTCTTCTGCCAAAGCGAGACTTTCTTTCCCCTTCGACCGGAAGGATCGTTAGGGTCGTTCTTGGCTTCATCGATTTAGTATGATCGACTTCTGGTTGATCTAAAATGATGGCCTTTTCAAGATAACTTCTAAGATCTGTAATCCCGATAAGTTTAATCTCTCCCTTTTCAGCGACGGAGATACGACCACTCTTTTCAGAGACGACAATGGTGATCGAATCTGTGATTTCACTGATCCCTATGGCAGCTCTATGACGAGCCCCGATACGAGAAGGTAGATCGTTTGTTGTAGGAGGAAAATAAGCAGAGGCACAGGCAATACGATCCCCTTGAATGATGATGGCACCATCGTGTAAAGGTGTCGAAGGTACAAAGATCGATTGAATCAAATCAGAGCTTACTAAGGAATTCATTAGAGTCCCTGTCGCAATATAATTGTTTAAAGAATGACCTTGTTCAATGGTGATCAAGGCGCCTATTCTATTGGTGGATAGATCAGCTGAAGCATCGACTAAAGCATCGACTAATTTCATACGTTCATTGCCCGATAAGGTCGATAAACGAGAAAAGACGGTGGTCTTACCGATACGTTCTAATAGAGAACGGATTTCAGGTTGAAAGATAATGATGATGGCGAGAAAGCCCCAGGTCACCAAGACACCAGCTAACCAGCTTACGGCGGTAAAACCAAAGAAGTTTGCTGTCGCTTGAAGTAACAAGATAAAAACAATGCCTTTAAAGATTTGAGATGTTCTGGCATTGTTTCTGACTATCTTGACGCCGTAGTATAACAATATCCATAAAATTAGGATATCGAAAATCATTCTAAACAGTTGGACGATGGTTTGTATGGTGCTGTAATCGAACATGATCAAACCCTCCTTAGTCTAAAACATTATAACATAATCTCAATTATGTGATAAACCGAACCTTGTGAAATTGTGTGAGAGCAAGCACAAGATTTGTGTGATACAATGAACTCTATGAACACTAAAATACAACTTGAAAATAAAACAATCACCTTGATTGGGACAGCTCATGTGTCTCATCAGTCCGCTCAAGAAGTTCTAGAAACATTGAGTTCAGGAACTTATGATGCGATCGCCATAGAGCTCGATGAGGAACGCTATAAAGGGCTGAATCAAGATAAGTCATGGGAAAACACAGACATCATCCAACTCATCAAACAAAAGAAAACAGGGCTCTTAATGGCCCAGTTGGTTTTAGCTTCTTATCAAAAACGTATCGCAAAGGCAAATTCGATCCAAGTCGGTCAAGAGATGATGACCGCCATCGATTACGCAAATGGTCATGAGATCCGTCTACTTAAGATCGATCGTAGTGTAACGGTTACTTTCCAGCGTATCTGGAGCTCATTAAACTTCTTCGATAAGATGAGTATGTTGACTCAACTGATCACTTCTGTCTTCACCAACGAAGAAATCTCAGAAGCAGACCTAGAAAAACTGAAGGAACAAGACATCCTTCAAGCAGCCTTATCAGAAATCAGTACGAAATTTCCTAAAGTCGCAGAAGCCCTTATCTTTGAAAGAGATCGAATCATGGCCTATAAACTAAGACATGCCCCAGGTCAAAACATCGTCGCGATCGTAGGAGCAGCTCATGTCTCAGGTATTGTATCCCACCTAGATAAGCCCAACTTAGAAATTAAAGACTTGATGGTGGTTCCACCAACGAAGGCAAGCTCTAAGATCTTAACTTATATCTTTCCTTTATCGATTGTTGCCTTGATCGTGATCACGATGATCATGAGTCCCAATATGGCCCTCAATACGATCATTAAGTTCATTGTCTTCAATGGTTCATTGGCAGCACTGGGAACCTTATTGGCCTTTGGTCATCCTGTCTCCATCATCACAGCGTTTATTGCGGCTCCCATTGGAATCTTATCCCCTGTCTTAGCGACAGGATGGTTTGCGGGAATCGCCGAAGCCACCATGCGTAAACCTAAGGTCACAGACTTTATGAACCTACAAGATGAAGCCATGCATTTAAAAGGCTGGTGGAAAAATAGAGTCTTGCGTATCCTCTTGGTGGTGATGATGGCCAATATCTTCGCCAGTTTCGGTTCAATCATGACCTCCATCGATCTCTTCAAAAATCTATTCAAATAAAAAAGATGAAATTCATCTTTTTTTGTTTAAGCCCATAAATTATATGGATAGTAGCCCTTCTCTTTAAATTCTAAGAAGCGAGATACCACATAAGGTTTATCCTCATGATAGGTTACCCCAAACCATTCATTCTCAGAAGGCATCACTTTGATCGAGAAAGCTTTTGACTTGATTGTTTCTCCAATCATCGTAGGAATAACGTGTTCACATTTTAGTGGATTATTGGTAAGTTCTCTTTGTAGATAGGCTGTGAATTGTTTTTCAGATAAATCAAAAATCTTAGGCGTAAAACCCCAGAAATTCATCGACACCAAGGCATCCTGATCTAATGGATTCCATCCCAACTCATCGCTTCCACTTAAGATGTGCTCTCCAACACGTTTGATTTTAGCGTGTTCTTGTACATTAACCAAAGTGTTCTTAGAAACTTCGCAAACCCCACGACTTACTGTGCCTGAATCAGATAAGGTTTTGTTTAAACGATACCCTACCATCCCATAAACATCATCTTTGACCTCATGGGTCAAGAATTCAAACATTTTCTTAAAGGCATCTTTCCCATAATAATCATCCGCATTACAGATCATAAAGGCTT
>CAZXTB010000065.1:0-7433 GCA_964643535.1 uncultured Erysipelotrichaceae bacterium
GGTGTATCCCCATCTCCCGACGTAAATAGATTTAAAGTAACAGAAGCCGCAGTAGGAGCCCATAATCTAAAGATCGTAGAATCACTCTTATAAATGGCCCCTAATTCTCCACTGTAGTTGAAGGCTTCTTCAAATCCAGGAGACTTAAAGACACTGTTGAATTGAACAGGGATATCTTTATAACCTGTATGAGACAAGGTATAAGATTCCATCAAATCCAAAGGACTTTCTGTGAATAAGGTAAAATTGCTCGATGAGACAGCTGTAGAGCCTTCTGACACCAAGACATAACGAATCGGTTGAGAGACCCCTTTACTGTTGGTTAAAACCAAACCATCTAGTTTTCCATCCTTTAGTGGGATAGGTACTGTGGTCTTAACGGTGATAAAGTCTGGCCCATCTAAATTGGCACTTAAGAATTTCGGAGACATATCGATGTCACTGAGTTTATAGTAAACTCTAGAATCTCCTTGAACCAACCATACTTCCAGTTTACTGTCTTTTTCTCGAGTTAAATTGATGAAGCGGTCTCCATCGACATCCTTCGCCATCCATTCGTTTAAACGAATGATAAAGCCCAAATCGGTGATGCCTTCATTGGGTTTGATGTTGACATTAAGCACGGCCCCAAATGAATCAGATCCGTTAAAAGGATTGGCTGATCCATCAAAACCAACTTGCCACAACCACATATTCCATCCTTCGTAATTGTTGTCATATCGATGATAATGGACCTTAACTGCGATTTCTCCCAGTTGAGGTAAAGGTGTAGAATCTAAAGAAGGTTTTGTAGTATAAACGGTAGGATCTCCTTGTTTAAGCCAGATTTCCGCTTTACCATCTGTTATATCAAAGAAGCGATCCGTTGCGATGTCTTTTGATTCCCATTCGTTTAAACGAACGATAAAACCAAAAGCAGTCGCTGTACTATCGACGGTAAAGGTTGCTGTCTTACCGAAAGCATCCGTACTCGCTGAAAAGTCATATTGCTTCCCATCGGAGCCTTCTGGCCAAACCCATAGATTCCATCCATCATAACTGCTGTCTGATCGATGATAATGAATCGTAATAGATACATTCGTTGCTGCCTTGACGGTTTGAATCAATTCTGCAAACGGCATCAAAACCAGAATGAATGCTGCTAAGCTTTTAAGCATCTTTTTGATCATAGGTATTTTCCTCGTGAACTTATTGTAAACTGTAAACGTTTACATTGCAAGAATTCACCTTTAAAAAAGGTCAGTTATCTTTGACTGACCTTTTTTGCTCCTTTGGATAATTTTAAGAAAGACGTGATTCGACTTAGTTTAAACTGATTGGATCTTAAGATCTTGATGTGATGCTTTCTCATGGTCAAGATGGATCTTATCGCTACCCCTAAACCCAAATGATAAGTGAAGGCATTTACCACAAAGATCAATGATGGTAGATCCAGTTTTTTATATCGTTTATTCCCTATCTTTTCTTTGATAAAGGCATGCTGAATCAAGAGTATCTTAAATCGAGTATCATAAGTCTGTTGATTTTGAGTCATCGTCAATGAATTCGCAGAACGAGTCGCACAATAGATGACTTCTTTACTACACGCAATGGTTTTCGCATAAGCTCCTACTCGTGTAGAAAACATCACATCTTCTGAAACCATGGTTTCATCGTAACGAATGTGATACTGATCGATCATCGATCGTTTATAGAGTTTAGAAGGTGTGATGTAGAAAGTAAAACGGATCGCATCTTCAGTTCTTTCACTGGGGTCACTTAAATAATCTGAAATCAACTTGATGTATTTATCTACTCGATGGGCATCTTCTTGAGTACCGATAAGACGAGAGATCGGGGTGAAACAAACCAAATCAAAATCTGATTCTAAATAAGGCTGAAGAATCTTTTGATAATCCGGTTCTAAGTAATCATCCGCATCGACCACCATAATGTACTTACCCGTCGCATTTTCAATGCCTAGATTACGAGCGCATCCTGGACCTCGTTTTCCTTCATGGCTATCTAAAAAAAGCACATGGGAAAAGACTGGATTCTGTTTAAGATTCTGTAGTTCTAAAAGATGTTGAGTACTATGATCATCGATCACAATAATTTGAGTAGAAGGATCATTCCCAATCGACCGTAAGGCGATTTCTAATAACTCAGGTTGATTATGATGAGGTATTAAAATACTGAGTTTCTTCATGATTTCAGCCCATATTTCTTAAACGAAGCATAGACATAGCGAATAAAGTAAAAAGCACTCTTAAAGAATCCTAATCCTAGAGCCTTTCTATAATTAAACCATTGACGCTTAGCAGCCTTTAGTTTATTCCCAGACAGGGAATTGGAGTTGCCTTCAGTGTAGGTCGCAAGCACTTCATTTAAGCCATAGGCCTTGATTCCACGCTTCATCAACATCAACCACGTCAAATGATCTTGACCTTTTCGATAATCAGGCATCATAAAATCACCTGTGCTTCTACGATCAACGATGACCGTTAAGCATCCGATTTGATTGTTGACGATGAGCTCTTTATAGTTTAAAACCAATGGGGCTTTTATGATACGACCTCTGGTCGTACGATACGCTGTAAAGGTAAACGCATAAGCGTTGTCTTTCATAAACTTAAGTTGCTTCTCTAACTTCGTAGAGTCCCATGTATCATCGGAATCTAAAAAGGCAATGTATTGTCCAGTCGCTTGATCGATGGCGAAGTTTCTTGCCTTGGCTGCACCACTGTTTTGAGCCAAGTCGATCCATTTGATTCGCTTGTCTTTTTTTAGATAAGCTTGGGCTATGGTTTTACTTTGATCCGTTGAGGCATCATTGACCAAAATCAATTCCCATTCTTTATAGGTTTGAGAAAGAATACACTCAAGGGTATTCTTTAAAGTGCTTTCCGCGTTATAAATAGGGGTAATGATCGATACGAGATCTTTAATGGGATTCATTTCTGTCCCCCTTCACGAATACCTTCCGACTTAAGAACTTTAAAAATGGTCATGAAGAAGATCTTGATGTCTAAACTCAAGCTCATATGAGAAACATAATACCCATCCAGTATGGATTTTTCTAGAATAGGCAATTCATCTCGTCCATTGATTTGAGCCCAACCTGTCAATCCTGGGACCAAGTCATTGGCGTGGACCTTATCTCGTTCAGCGATCAAATCATCTTGGTTCCATAAGGCAGGACGAGGTCCTACGATACTCATGTCTCCTTTTAAGATGTTCAACAGTTGAGGTAACTCGTCTAGGCTAGATTTACGTAAAAAAGCTCCTGATTTCGTAATGAATCGAGAAGGATCGTTTAGGAGATGGGTTGGGGTATCTTTAGGTGTCTCTGAAACCATCGTTCTAAACTTATAGATGTTAAAAAGAACCTTGTCTTTTCCTACTCGTTTCTGAGTAAAAAGAATCTTACCTTTTGATTCAAATTTTATAATAAGGGCAATCAAGATTAAAAACGGACTCAGAACAAGCAGTCCGATCAATGAGATCACAAAATCCATCAGTCGTTTAAAGAGTTTATACATGGTTAGTTTCGGTTAGGTTTATACGTAGGTACAGTCTTCATCAAGGCTTCGATGATGCGTTGATCATCTTGATCAACGACAGATCTTAATAAAGCTAGGTCTTCTTCTACAGTCTTAGGATCAAAGGCAATCGGATGGGTTATAAAAATCAACTGATTGGGCGTAGAGCCTACTTCTTCTTTACTTAAATGAAGTTCTTCAAATAGTTTCTCGCCTTGTCTTAAGCCGACTTCTTTGATGTCGATGTCCACATAAGGTTCATAGCCTGCCAAACGTATCAGATTCTTCGCTAGATCTAAGATCTTGACAGGTTTGCCCATGTCTAAGACGAAGATTTCTCCGCCTTTGGCGTAAACAGCGGCTTGTAGAACCAAAGATACAGCTTCAGGAATGGTCATAAAATATCGAATGATGTCTTTATGGGTCAAGGTCAATGGACCACCAGCTTCGATTTGACGTTTAAACAAAGGAATAATGGATCCATTAGAACCTAAGACATTCCCAAATCGAACGGCCATAAACTTGGTTTCACAGGTCTTAGGATCGATCGATTGGATGATCTGTTCGATGAAGCGTTTTGTCGCTCCCATCACATTGGTAGGATTGACTGCTTTATCGGTTGAGATCGTTACGAAACGTTTAACGTGATATTCTTTTGCGACTTCGATGAGATTAAGCGATCCAAAGATGTTGTTTTTTACCGCTTCAGAAGGCATATCTTCCATCAACGGGACATGTTTATGAGCTGCCGCATGGATGACCAGTTAAGGTTTATATTTCTCAAAGAGATGCTTAAGTTCACTACGTTCACGCATATTGACGATCAAAGGAACCAGTTTGGTTTTTTGATCAGGCGTCTTTCTCATTAAGAAATCTTGATGAAGGTCATAGAGACCATTTTCGTTGATGTCAATAAGGAGTAATATCTTAGGTTGATAGGCATAGACCTGTCTCGCCAATTCACTTCCTATGGAGCCTGCTGCCCCTGTAATCAAGACCACTTGATCGTTTATAAATTCATGTAGGGCAGAATTGTCTAAAGTGATCGCATTACGACCTAAAAGATCTTCGATGTTGAGGTCATGGAGATTGTTTTTTATCCCAGAAGAACTCATCATGTCTTGAGTCGATGATAAGACCTTTACTTTACAACCGGTGTTATAACATTGTTGAATGATGGCTTTTTGTATCTGAAGGGATACACTAGGCATGGCTACATAGATCTGTTGGATCTCGAGTTTCTTAACGAGCTCATCCAGTTTATCCATGGTTCCCATGACTTTGATACCACCGATGAGTTTACCAGTCTTAGAAGGATCATCATCAATGAACCCTAAGATACGACTCTTATAGATATGATTCGTACTAACTTCTTTTAAAAGTAAAGATCCAGCTGCCCCTGCCCCTAAGATCAAGGTATTGACCTCATCATCTTTCGCAGGTTTATTTCTAAGGGTCATCGATTGAGAAACACGCGCATAGAATCGTGTTCCTTCTAGAAACATAATCAAAAGTAAAGCTTGTATCGGATAGATCCCAAAGCGTAAACGAGGCATCCATCCTGTATAAGCGAGAAGAAAATATGCCACCGCACCCAATATGGCCGCAATGATGACACGAGTCGCCTCATAAACAGAAGCTAAACCTTGAATCGTTTTATCTAGTTTAAGGACTTTAAACACCACCACATAGACTAAGATGATGATCCAAGCCTGTTGAACGAGTAAAGAAAGATAACGCTCAGCGGTGAATCCTAAAGGATCCATCTCATTGAGCGAGAAATCAAAGCGTACTAGGATAGAAAAGAAATAAGCTAAGAAAACAGAGACAAGGTCGACAATCATTGATTTGTTTGTTTTAAGTGCTTGCCAAAGTTTATTCATCAGTTACTCGCAGGAATGACCATATTATCAAGTAGCGCTTGTCTACCTGCAGCGACAGACGCTGGATCGAGTCGGAATACATACAGAGGTCTTCCAAAACCCATGGTTAAGGTGCCTTGAGAATCACTATGACCTGTTAGATGAACGGAGTTTAAAGTCCATTTGAAACTCATATTTTGAATCTGGGTTCTCGCTAATGCCATAACTTCAGCTGGCAACATATTGGTATCGATGGAGCCTGAAATCGCGCTTACGATGGATTCGATCTTCGTTAAGGTTCCTAACTCTGTCAACTTAGCGATGATGCCTTTGATGACTTCTTGTTGATTCTTAACACGTTGTAGATCGCCCAATAAGAAACCATGACGTTGACGGGCAAAAGCCAAGGCATTTTCTTCATTCAATTCGATCCATCCTTGATCATAATGATAAGGCACTGGATGAGTAGAACTGTCTTCGGTGAATTCTTCTTCATTCCAAACAGTAATGTTGCCTAAAGCCCCTATGATCTTATTGAAGGAACTAAAGTTCATTTGTAGGTAATAATCGATGTCGATGTTGAAGGTATCTTCTAAGGTGCCAATAACACAGTTGACGCCTGTTGATTTGGTACCCGCATGGGTTAATTTATCTAAAGTGTTGGTTAAGTACTGACTTAATCCACAAGTCGTTTTGTTTAATGGTACATAAGAGTCACGAGGAACAGACATCATCATGATGGAGTGTGTGATCGGATTGACTGTCATGATCAAATTCACGTCATTACGACCTTGACGAGTTAAAGCACCATGACTATCATTGCCTTCAATGAAGACTGTAAAGGCTTCTGTTAGGACATCTTTTTCAGAGACAATAGGTACACGTTCGACGGTGTTTTTAATGGCCCAGATGACTTTGGTCTTAAGTAAGAAATCCGCATCGATCATCAAAATGGTATCGATATAAGCTTCATCTAAAACCAAGACATCAATGACCCCATCATAGAGTTCTTGAACCCCATCATAGATGCCTTCAAAAGTCCCTAACGTTTCTTTATAACCTTGCTTTTCAAGTTCGGTTTGAATGACTTCGTTGAGTTTTGCTTCAACCAACGAAGAAGATGAGATATTCTTATTGATGGCACTCTTAACAGTTAAGATGGAAGATTCTTTTAAGGTAAAGAAACTCACTGAGTTGGTTTGTAAAGGATCATACGTCACCAATCGAGCGATGATGTTTTCGGTATAAAGCAATCCAAATGAACTGATGATCATCATGATGACCACAAAGATTTGGATGATTTTCTTTTTCCATACCAACAGTAACAACAATATTTCAACGGCACCAATAACGATCAGATAGGTGACCGGTAAGATGTGGTTGGTAAACAGGGCTGTTAACAGTAGAACTAAAGCCAATACTTTCATAAGCAAGCGAACGATTTTCATGGGATACCTCTTCATGTTTGGTTTGATAACTAAAGCATTATACCATAATCATTTCGTTGAATTATGGCACATCCTATTCTATTTTACACCATTCCCATCAGTTTGGTCAGTCTATGTTTAATGCCTGACTTACTGATGACACTTCCTGTTTCTTCCTCATAGAGCTCACAGAGCTCATTGAGATTGGCTTCAGGATTATCTAACCTTAATCTAGCGACGATACTGTATCGTTCATCTAAGCGTTCTATAACCCCTCGTTTAACCAAGCGCTCTATCGCAATGATTTGTTTAGAGGCTGCTGCTTGAGTCTTCATCTCGTTGGCGACTTCACAGTTATCTAAACGAGTCAAAGAATTATGAAAGTCTCTTTGAATTCGGATCTCTTCAAAATCAAGGACCGCAGAATTCGCATTGACGATACGTAAGAAATCAGAGATCTTATCAGAAGCCTTTAAGTAAGTCACTTGTTGATTTCGTCTAAGAATCGTTTTTGCGGGTAAATCAAAGCGTCTCATCAAGCTTTCGATGAAAGCCGCATGTTCTTCCTGTTGAGTGACGATTTCTAAGTGATAGTTGGATTTTTGAGGAGAGTTGACACTGCC
>CAZXTB010000066.1:0-7428 GCA_964643535.1 uncultured Erysipelotrichaceae bacterium
TTGTGTAAGTTGAGCTTTTTGGATCCCTAAGGCACATAATCTCGCATAGAGCTTCTTTGTGTTCACATCACTGAGATGATAGACTTCCGCGATTTGATTTCTTAGAGCTTGAGAGTGAGGATGACCGCTTAGTCCTAGCTCATAAAGATCCCCATAAGTAAGATCACTTATGGATTCACTAAGCGTATATAAATTAGATAGTGCTTGAAGGATAGATTCAGAAGAAGCATGCTCAATGCCTACTTTTCGTTTATGACGCGCATCTTTACTTTTAAGATGGGCATGTTTAACTTCTGGACAAGCTTCATTGATCTTTTGTCGAATAAGATCTCCTGGAGTATCTGGATCTGTAAAGACAATGACTCCTCGAGTTAAGACATTCTCTTTGATGGTCAATAAGACATCCTCTGATAGATGAAGTCCATGAGTGATAATGATTTCTGCATCAATCACTGTTTTTAGTTTATTAAGGTCATGGATTCCTTCCACAACGATGAGTTCTTTTATCTTCATAGGTCTATTATAGAAGAGCAAAAGCTCTAGTGCTCCCCAAGATATTGATGGTCTACTAAAATACCATACAACTCATGAGGCGCATAACAATTAAAAGGTATGTAGTTAGAATCGGTGTAATCGCGGGGGTAAGTAGAATAATTGAATGTAATAAAAGACTCATTTGGATTGTTGTCAAATACAACGGTGAAACTCGTTGTAGAATTATCAACGATTGGAATCAAGTCATAATCTTTCCCTTTAAAGCTATATTGTACACGAAGCGTATTATTAAAGATCTCCGTTTGATCCATGTGTCTGACATAAGAAGATTCACCAGATATATATAAACCTAGGATTTGATCACCGACCGCAAAGTATAAGTTAGTTGGTAATCCTGGGAATTGTGGTTCAGATCGAGTCCATGTAAGATCGTAAGTACCAGACCATCTCATATTTTCGGTATAAACCCAATCTGTTAGTGTAAAGTTCCAACCTGTTTGGAAATCATACACTGCATCTACCATATATTTGACATCGATTGTCATATGGTCATCATTAAATACTTCACCTATCACCAAACTCATCACCCCAGATTCTTTAGAACCTGTTGATGAAAGCAAGGTATATGTTTGACTAACTCCAATCAGACTTGGATGGTTAAGTAGTCCATTGCTTACCTTAGCTATTACTTTTGAAACAGCTACCGAAACGGATGGGTCGTTCTTTGCACTTATACTAACAATATCCACTTGATGATCAGATAAGTCCCAAGCTCCAGAATTTTTCTCATAATATAGCGTTATATCCGCAATCGCACTGTAATTATAGGACTCCAATGTAGTCCTCAATTTGTATTCGAAAGATGTATCACTTTCTATTTTAGTGATAATATTCATTTCTTTGACACTATTAATCAAAGCGAGTTCTTTGATGTCTAGGATGTCTTGCTCTAGTCGTTGGTTGTTTATAGTTGATGAACTACATCCACTCAAAGATATGACAAGTAGTATAAGTATGCTTAACAATATAAACAATTTCTTCATGTTTCCCACTTTCTTATATGGCATCCACCACTTAATGACATCTTTACTTTAATCTATATTGTGCTGCTTTTCCACTCATTGTTTTAGTAAGCACTTCTTTCTCTGTTATAGAATTCAATAATCTTAAATAGTATTGTTTAGAGAACTGTTGTTTATCCACAAAGGATACATCTTCCCATGAGAAGAATGCCTTGTCTTTGATGTACAACAAGATTGATTTTAAAGTATTTATTTCATTTTGAGTCAATACTTTACCTTGTCTTCTACTCTGAGTTTCTATCTCATCTAACCTTATATATAGGGCGATGAATTTCTTACCTAAAAGAAACATCGTCTCAAAGAAATAAGTAAGGTCATTGTCATCAGCTCGACTACTCTCAATGGCTCTATAATATAAAGCTTTTGTTTTGGGATTATAGTTGATGGCTTCTGAGAAGACTGGTATCTTGTCTTTAAGATATGGACTTTTTAAGATGACCCAATATGACAACATCCTTCCCATCCTCCCATTAAAATCATAATAAGGATGAAGTAGGATCATGTAGTAATGAACCAAGTGAGGTAATAGATAAGTCAGTTCATTTAAGCTGTTCAATTGATTTTGGATGAAGTGAATAAATTCATTCATCCAAGAGTCTAGATTCTTTGAATCGACACCTCGATCACTGACTAGGCCATACTTATCGATGATGTCGACATCTTTCTTACGATAGAATCCATCTTCTAGTTTTTGATCTTGATTGAGACAATCTTTGGATAAGATCTCATACAATTCATGAAGATGAGGTTCAGTAATCTCATGGGTCGTGATATAGTCTATGCCTTTTCTCATATTAAAGACCACTTGTTCATCAGGGGTCAAGTTTGTTTTCGTTAAGATGTCTTCAATCTTTTTCTTAGAAGTCTTGATTCCTTCGATCTCTAGGGTTCCTTCAACTTCACTAAAAATAAGGATCTCTTCAAACACCTCGCTGAAATGTCGATCTGATTCTAAACCGATGGCTTGCATAGAGTAATAGTCTTTTAGAATCTTCGCAATATAAGCTTCATTAAAATACAATGATCCTTCGTTTGTTTTTAAAGAGATTGATTTTAGCGATTGTTTCTTATGTTCAAGTAAAAGAGTAGTGTCTTTCCCATGTTTACTGTATTTTGAAAACCATTCCTTCTTAGAAGGATAGATGCCCAGCTCAACCAAAGCTTCATAGTCTTGGATCATAAGCCACCTCGATAGGACTATTGTAAACACTATTGTAAACAAAGTAAAGATTTTAAGTCAACAAAAAGAAAAGTAAGCTTTCGCTTACTTTACACAGGTCATCTGACCTAAACTGTTTCGCTTCCATTTTAAGAATGCTACTGCTGTAACCTTGGTTCCAGCTGATTTGGCATTGTGGATGACGGTATCCAAATAACTTTCAGTCCCAATGAAGAAGTCTAATCGATTAGTGGTTATCGCACTACCTCGATCAGCAACCAGTACTTTAAAGGGTTTGCCTTCAATAATACCGCTTCCTGAGAAATGATGATCCGAAATCTCTAAGACGGTACATAAGGGGAAGGCTTTATCAGCTGCCACTAAATAGTATCCATCATAGGTAATCCCATCTTTCCATGTGCCATCGCTTTGTCTAACAGCTGTCGCTGAGACTTTCAATAGACTGGCCATGGTGGCTGTTGTGGCTCCAGGTGCTTCACAACCAACACAATCAAACCCATAACGGGAGATTGCCTTGGCATAGAAGTAAGAACCTTTAATGACTTTAGATCCATACTGATAGGTCGCAGGAGTAGCCTCAATTAAGGTTTCCATTCCTGGGATCTTGACTCTAGACAGGACATTGCCTTCTAGATCATAGGTGATTCGATAAGTCACCGCAAGTTGCGCTGGGCTTCCTGAGTTTACTTTCGAAATTAACCATGTATAACCTGTCCTACTGGAAGCGTAAGGCAGTTCGACTACGGTTTGATTGGCTACGAATTCATATTCAGTAACCTCAACAATCCTGTAAGGTACCGTATTGCTGTTGCTAAGAAATGCATTTTCTTGCGACTGTTGCAACACGATGTTCATGGACTCCTGCGTTGAGCATGCTGTTAGGATGATCAATACGCCTAGTCCAAGAAATTTTTTCAAAGGGTTCAAACAATTCCTCCTTGATAACGGGTGCATTTTTGCATATATTTCTCAGTTTGTCAAATTATGAGGCCTAAAAAGTGAGGTTAACCGCTTTCAAGATGACTTTTCGAACATTCTGAGGTAGTTTTCTTTCAGGGTTTCTTGAAGTTGTGTAGGATCAATTCCTCTTAATTCAGCGATCTTTTCTCCCACATATCTCACATAAGCACTCTCATTGCGTTTTCCTCGATAAGGATGAGGGGTTAAATAAGGACTATCTGTCTCAATCAAGAGATGATCAAGATCTATTCCTAAGGCTACCGACACAGGCACATGGGCATTCTTGAAGCTTACCGGTCCCGCTAAAGAGATCATGTAGCCCAGTTTAATGAATTCTTTCGCCATTTCAAGTGAACTGGAGTAACAATGCATCACCCCTTTCCTTAAGACAGGGACAGCTTTTAATAGGTCATAGGTCTTCTGAATAGAGTCTCTTGAATGAATCAAGATGGGCTTGTTTAAGGCGTTGGCCAATTCAATCTGTCGAATAAAGACTTCTTCTTGGATCTCATGGTGAAGAGGATCTTTATCCCAATAGAAGTCCAATCCGATCTCTCCTATGGCGATCACCAAGGGATCTCTCATCAGTGATTCCATCTCTTCCCAATCTTTCTCAGTTAAACTTAAGACATCTTCTGGATGAAAACCTACCGCAACTTTAAAAATAGGATCTCTCTTGGCCAAAGCCAAGGCTCTCTTTGCGCCTTCGATCTGACATCCTATTAAGATGATGCGTTTAATGTCGGCTTCTTTTGCGCGTTGGATGACCTCATCGATGTCCAACTCAAATTCTTTTTCAGCCAAATGGGCGTGGGTATCAGTGTAGCTCATTATTTCCCCAAACAGAATCGCGCAAACAATTCTTCGGTGATCGAGACATTCGTCTCAGGATCGGTTAGTGCCACCAAAGCTTCATACGCTGAGGTCAAATCTAAATTGATCAGGTCGACCGCGATCTCATCGTCAATGGCTCCCAAAGCACTCTCGATACTAGATAGGGCTGATCTCACCAATCCTACCGTTCTTTCATTATTAAGCACAGGTTTCGTAAAGACAAACTGATCGACCTCATAGCGTTCATTAAGAACCTTGATCAAGCTTTTAATGTCTTTGTTTAGGGCACTGATTTCTAATCGATCTGAGAAGGAACCTAAGTCTTTCTTATTGTAGATAAGGATTGTCTTTTGTGGATCCAAAGACTTAAGTACAGCTTTCTCATCTTCATCTAGATTCTGTGATCCATCGACCACAAACAAGATCAACTCTGCTTCTTTGATGATTTGTTTGGTTTTAGCGATGCCTAACTTTTCGATTCGATCTTCGCTTTCTCTTAGGCCTGCAGTATCCATTAGATGAAGGGTTACCTTATCTAAACGTATGGTGCCTTCTACCACATCACGGGTGGTGCCTGGGATCTCTGTCACGATGGCCTTATCTTCATTCAACAAGGCATTGAGTAAAGATGACTTCCCTACATTGGGTTTGCCTATGATGGCGGTCTTGACGCCTTCTCTCATACGCTGTCCGCTTTGAGCTTCCTTTAAAATAAGCTGTAGTTTATCTTTAAACGCCAATACCATGGGTTTTAGTTTTTCTCGAGTAATCTGTTCAAGATCGTATTCTGGATAATCGATGTTGACTTCGATGTGGGCAATGATGCCTAAGAGTTCTTCTTTTAAGGGTTCGTTTAATTCAGAAAGAGCTCCTTTGAGTTGATTAAGGGCCAGTTTAGCACTTTGTTCAGAATCAGCTTCAATCAACGCATTAACGCCTTCAGCTTGAGCTAAATCAAGGCGTCCATTAAGAACCGCTCTTTGGGTGAATTCTCCTGTTCGAGCTAAACGAGCTCCAGCCCCTATGATCAAAGACAATATCTTTTGGGTGACATAAACCCCTCCGTGAGAATGGATCTCAACCACATCTTCACGGGTATAAGATCGAGGTCCTTTCATCACCAACACCAAGACTTCATCTACTGTTTCTTGCGTTAATGGGTCATGAATAAAACCATAGAGTATCCTATGGTCTTGGTCTTTTAGATTTAAATGGGTCAGCTTTTCAGCGATCTCAATGGCATCATCACCACTGAGACGACAAATGGAGATGGCTTGCGTCTGTAAAGACGTCGCCAAGGCCACAATAGGATCGAGTTTCATTTTAGTCTTCGATGACGCCCATCAATTCCAATAAACGATTTAAATCATCATCATCTTGGAAATGAATGGTGAGTGCTTTAGAGACAATCTTGATCTTCGTTTGAAATTTATCCGACAGTAAGTGTTCCGCATAGGAGTAATCAGTGCTTGTTGATTGAGGTCTAGGATTGGATTTCTTATCTTTGACGAGCTTTTCGACTTCTCGTGCGCTTAGTCCTTCTTTGACGATCTTTTCCGCAATGGCTAAGATCTTAGAAGGATCTTCTAAAGTAATCAAAGGTTTAACTTGGCCCATCGTCAATACTTTATTCAATACGAGATCCTGAACGCTTTTAGGCAGTTGAAGCAATCGTAATGTATTGGTGATATGGACTCGGCTCTTACCGACTTTTTTCGCTAAGGTTTCTTGGGTAATGTTTAAACGAGTGAGGATGTTGTCGTAAGCTTTGGCTTCTTCGATCACATTAAGATCTTCTCTCTGAATGTTTTCAATCAAAGAGATCTCCATCATTTCTTCTTCAGTGAATTCTAAAACGATCGCAGGGATCTTCTTAAGTTGGGCCACTTTAGCGGCTCTTAATCGACGTTCACCCGCAATCAACTGATAACCACTGACAGCTTTTCTAATTAAAATTGGCGTAAAGACACCGTGTTCACGGATGGATTGAGCCAACTCTTCGATCTTGACTTCATCGAAATGGATTCGAGGTTGATAAGGATTGGGATGAATGAGCTCTAGCGCAATTTCTTCTGAGTTATTGGCGTGAGAATGTTGGATCTCTTCTAAGACCGAACTCACATTCTCCCCAAAGATTGCTTCTAGACCTCGTCCTAGACGTGGTTTATCATCCGCCATACTAGACCTCCTTTGGATTGGCTGTCATAACTTCTTTCGCCAATGCCGCATATGATTTAGCCCCTTCTGAACGAACATCATATTCAAATATGCTTTGTCCTCTTGAAGGTGCTTCTGAAAGCTTAACGCTTCTTGGGATGAAAGAACGATAGACCCGTTCTTTAAAATACTTACGGACTTCTTGCTGAACCTCTAAACTAAGTTTGGTTCGTGCATCAAACATGGTCAATAGGATGCCTTCGATGATGAGCTTATCGTTGAATAAACGTTGAACCAATCGTATGGTCGATAAAAGCTGAGTCAAGCCTTCTAAAGCATAGTACTCACATTGAACAGGAATCAAAACAGAATCCGCAGCTGTTAGGGCATTAGTGTTTAATAGACCCAAAGACGGAGGACAATCGATGATGATGTAGTCGTATTCAGCTTTAATGACATCCAGTTTATTTTTTAAAAGACGTTCTCTTCCTACTTTATACTCAGCCATTTCTAGATCAGCTCCTGCCAAATCGATGGTAGCAGGCACCAGTGTCAGCGGAGGATGCGTTAATTTTAACTTAGCGTCGTTGATGGAGTGATTTTCCATTAAGACATTATAGATAGAAAACTTGATGTTTTCTCTAGGAGTCCCTACACCTTGGGTCGTATTGCCTTGCGGATCAAAGTCAACCAAAAGCACCTTCTGGTTAAAGTAAGACA
>CAZXTB010000067.1:0-7281 GCA_964643535.1 uncultured Erysipelotrichaceae bacterium
AAGGTCCTGGACCTACTTTGTAGAGTTCTTTGATGGATTCCATATTACCGTGTTGCCTCTATGAGAAAAAGCTCAAAACCAAAGCGTTTATCAACCAAACCCGTTTTACTTTTCTGATCATATTCAGCCAAGGCATTAAGCACCTTTAAAAGACGTTTAGAGGTAGTCATTCGTGCTAAATTGAGTAAACGACTCACTCGATACACATTCATCTGAGTCGTTCCTACAGAAAGTTCATTGATGATTTCTTCTCGATGTTTACCCGCATCATTTAAACTGGAAACTTGATAGAGTATTCTTAATTGACTGGCAATAAGTCCAATAAAAGCTAAGGCATCCATGTTTAAAATGATCATATCATTCCAAATATTGAGCGCTTCCGCTAAACGTTTATCTAAGATCGCATTCACCAAATGAAAAGCCTCGGAGTCCAAAGGACGACTCACCAACGCAATGACATCATCATAAGTAATGTTTTGTCCAAACAATTGAAGTTTATCGCATTCATGAATGGCCACAGACATATTGTCATCTAAGCGCTTTATAAGTTCATTAAAGGCTTCCGAAGTTACTCTAAGTTGTCTTTCTTTGATCAGATTTTGAAGAAATAAACGGAATTGATCTGGATTGAGTTTATTGATGTGGATGACATCACAGGTTTCTTTTATTTTTTTAAAGTTGAGTTTGACGGTATCGATATTATCATCCTCATACATCATAATTAAAGTGGTTTGATCATGAGGTTTTGTAAGATAATTTAGTAGTTTTTGAATATCAGAATCATTTCGTTCTTTATTTTTTTCTTTTTCTTTGTCTTTATAAGCACGAGTTAAAAATACACAGTTTTGAAGGATCATGACCTTATGTTCACTAAAAAAGGACATCGTATCTGCTTCTTCTAGAAATGAGGTCATTGAAAAAGAAGGACTTGTGAAATCATAATAGATCGTGTTCATTTGGGAGACTTCCCCAACACGGTTTTTTAAGAGTTCTTGTAAGGATTGGTTGATGAGAAATGGCTCGCTGCCGTAGAGTAATACGTTCATGGTTTTTCCTCATCCATTATATCAAAAACCAAGCCTCAGTTGTTTGAGTTTCATTGAACTTGTTTGAAGGATATTCATAAATTCACTTAATATAAAAGTAATGTCCCCTTCGTTTTGAGTGGTTAATACGGATACATAAGATGATTTTAGTCGATCTAAAGTCTTCCAAGATGGATGTCCATAAGCATTTGGACCTACTGAGATGATGGCCAATTTAGCTTGGATATGACTTAAGAAATTATCAGAGCTCGACGAAGAAGATCCATGATGTCCTACTTTTAAGATATCGGTTTTCAAATCTGGGTATTGTCTTAATAGATCTTGTTCAGTAATCTCATCCGCGTCAGCCATCAATAGGAACTTAAGTTCATTGATTTGAAAGGTATAAACGAGAGAAGCTTGATTCTTATCAGGTACTAAAAGTGTTGTTTTTAGTGATTTTAAGGCAAACCATGTCGTATTTACATCTTTTGGCGCAGTAATACTGCGCATAATATCATAATCCTCTAAAAGATGTTCCCAATTACCACTGTGATCATTATCCCCATGCGTAATGATCAAGGTGTCTATTTTACTGATGCCTTGCGCATTTAGAAATAAGTTCAATTGATCATAAGCACTCTCTTTACCAGTATCAATTAAGATTACTTCTTGATTAAACGGAGCTTGAAGTAAGATCGCATCCCCTTGCCCAACTGAGATAAAACTAACTTGATAAAACCAGGGTACACTTAATGATGGAATTAGAAAAATCAATATTACCCAAAGTATTTTTGATTTAAATTTAAATATATAGGTTAAGCTCATCAATAGAATCATCATCACCAGCACGCAGTAAGTTAGGGTTCCTCTTAAAATAAAAGCTTTATCCAATAATGTGAATACTGATTGTAAGCTCTGATTAAATCCTAAAATAAGTGGTGTCAAAGGAATAAACACATAACCAACCCAAGTCAAAACGATTAAAGTCGCCATCACCTTTCTTAGGATTGGATAAAGTATCACCAAACCTAAAGATACTTTATGAAAAAAGGCATATTGAAACATACTCAAACTTGTCCATCGTTCAATTCGATCCAGTTTAAAGGTACCGATTACTTGAAATAAGAACGGATAAAGAATCGCAATGGAGGTAAAACTTGCTTGATCATACATGAGAAAAAACAATACAAAGCCAATCAATCTTTCACTGCTTTCTTTAAAGAGTATCCCCATAAGCGAAGAAATCATCACTCTAACCAAACTCAATGGATAGACAAAAACAATGGCCATTGATCCCAGAAGAAATAAAATGATGAAAGAGGCTAAGTTTTCTTTAAAGAAAAAGGATAAAACATACTGTCCCAGTTTATACATCATCGAGTAGATCAAGCCTAAAGAAATGATGGATATAAAGGAATTGTCAGGATCTGTTTGAAACAAGATCGCTCGACTTAGTTTTTGAAAAAGAGGATCTGAATTAAATCCTCCTAAACCAATGCAGTTCATCCATGGATTGGGTTTATGAGATAAGAGATCATCTTCAGTACTTGTCCCAATCAAACTATTGACTTTAATGTAGTTTAGTTGATTGAAACCGTAAGTCGAGGGAGTAACACTAAATGGTTTGATGTTTGAGATCATCACTTCATCTAGAAGATTGAAGTGATCTACATTTTGGCTCATGACCAATACTTTCCCATTTTGAGTAGAGACAATAAAGCTCTTGTCGTTGAGTTCAATAATTTTCGAGGATGTATCTAGTGGTAAAATCATTCTCAAATTTAGATTCAGAAACACACATGAACTCAACACAATGAATAACCATGATTGTTTCTTTAGAATAAACAAGGCAAAACCAACGCCTATACTCCATAAAGCAACTTTATAAGGAGAATTAACCAAGAGTGGAATAAATAAAGCTCCCCAAAGCAGAGCCCTTTTCACAATTTTAAATAAGCCTTGATTTTATTAAACAGATGGGTCTTTATCCCCTTCACTTTCATCAAGTCTTCAATGGTTTGAAAATACCCATAGGTCGTGCGATAATCGATGATTCTTTGCGCATAGGTTTCTCCTATTCCTGGAAGAACCAATAACTCTTCTAAACTGGCTTGATTGATGGAGATGCTTAATCCTGCGACTTCAGATAAAACGATGATATCCTCATCTTTTAGTATCGTTTGAGGATTGAGTTGAGAAAGATCACACAGATCACATTTGATTTGTTTTAAAAGATCACTTAAGGGACTGAAATTAGGCAATGAAAAGACTTCTTCACTTTGATCAGGAAATTGAACCGTCACTTGGATCATAACCTTGGTAGGATCTTTTAAATTGATGGGTTTAGATAAGATAGAACATCCTGATAAACTAAGTACTAAAATAAAAAAGAAGAGTTTCATACTCTTCTTTTTGCGTTATCGATTTAAATTCCTAGTCGACAGATAGAATCTTTACAATTTCCTTGTTTGGTTCTACTTCTACTTCATCATCAACTTTGTGATCCATTAAAGCAATGGCCAAAGGAGTGACATTGGAGAGTTTACCTGAAAGAGGATCGGCTTCTACAGAAGATACGATGGTGTATTCTTCAGCGATGGTTTTCCCTCTGCTTAAGATCTTAACTTTAACACCCAGCTTAACGACTCTGGATCCACCTTTATGATCATCAATGATTTCAATATTGTTGAAAATGTTTTCCAATTCACGAATACGAGCTTCTACCTTAGCTTGACGATCTCTAGCAACATCATAGTCCGCGTTTTCAGATAAATCGCCTTGAGCTCTGGCAGCTTGTAGATCTTCTATGACTTCTTTACGTACAACATGGATCAAATTATCCTGTTCTTTTTTTAACTCATCGTAACCCGCTTGGGTTACTCTAATGTTTTCTCCTTTAGTGCGGCGTAATTATAACACATTTGTGTGGATAATACTATCAATCTTAGTGGTCAATAAATCAACCGCAACTTCATTTTTTCCACCTTCTGGAACAATGACATCTGCATAGCGTTTTGAAGGCTCAATGAAGGTCTCATGCATGACTCTAACCGTTTTCATATACTGATCCATGACATTCTCCATGGTTCGTCCACGATCTCTCACATCTCTTTTTAAGCGACGAATAAAACGAACATCTGAAGGGGTATCAACGAAGATCTTGATGTCACAAATGGATCTAATCATTGGATCTTCTAAGATGAATAGTCCTTCTACGACGATGACATCTGAAGGATCGATCTGTTCAACTTCTTGAGCTCTGGTATATTGAGCGAAATCATACGTTGGTTTTAGGATAGAATGACCTAAGGCCAATTCTTTAAGTTGTAAAGCTAAAAAATCGTTATCAAAAGCCAATGGATGATCATAGTTTACTTTAAGACGATCTTCCATGGTCATCTCTTTTTGATCTTTATAATAATCATCCTGACGAATGATCAAAACCGAATTGGTTGAAGAATAGGTTTTAGCCAAACGTTTAGCTAAGGATGTTTTTCCAGAAGCAGAGCCTCCAGCGATCCCGATGATGACACATTTCTTCATATCAGTTTAAGTATTTAGCGACATTCTTTAAATGTTCAGCGTAGGTTTTCGCATAATAGACTGTCCCATCCCCATAGACATCAGCGATGAAAAAATAGTAATCATTCATCGTTGGGTTTAAAGTCGATAAGATGGCAGTGGCGGAAGGATTGTCGATGGGTCCTAAAGGTAATCCATCATGAAGATAGGTATTATAAGGTGAAACGACATCCTTATTTCCTTCGCAATCTTTCCAATCGGTATAGTTATACAAAGAATAACATATGGTCACATTGGATTGTAGACGCATAGGCTTATTGAGTCGATTGTAAAAGACTTGAGCTACCATCTTCATATCTGCTGGTTTAGAGGCTTCAAATTGAACCACAGAGGCTAAGGTAAAGATCTCATGAATCGAATAAGTACTCGCATCAAAGCTGGTCTTATTTTCAACGTAGAAGCTTTCTGTCTGATCTAGAATTCTCTTGGTGATGACTTCAATGGTCGAGTTAGGATTGATAAAATAAGTCTCAGGCATCAAATAACCTTCAAGTAAAACCTTAACCCCTTCTTTATCGATCTCAGGCGTTATGACTTCATACTCTGCATCTAATGTCGCAAGATAGGTCTTATCATTCCATAAGGCTAATATTTCTTCTACGGTGTAATTGGAAACTTCGGAGATCGCTAAAGCGACATCCTTAGCCCAATCACCTGGAATGATCGTAAGAGCTACATCGTTTTTCTCAGCGTTGGTTGCATCATTAAGATAGGTCAAGATCGCTAAAGCATCCCATCCTTTATCAACTTTATAAACACCGGCTTTAAAATCAGTGATTTTCATTAGTTTAGCATAAGTCTCAAAAACAAAAGGCTCTCCTATTAGATCATGAGCTTGTAGAGTAAGAGAAACATTGCTTAAGAGATCCCCTTCTTCCACCAAGACCATAACCGTTTCACCCGCAGGACCTTTTCCTTGTAGATTACTACTCACATAAAAATAGGCAAAAGCAGACGCAATCGCCAAGATTACAAAAGTAATTAAGATAAAGCTAAGCGGTTTAAGCTTCGTCTTCTTCGTCATTGTTTTCAAGCTGCCATTCTTCCAATACTTTATTCAGCATGGTCCATTCGGCATCTTCCTCTACAGGAATCAATTCTCCTGCATCTGTAAACTGAGAAACGAAAACTTCCCCATCATCGAGCTTTTCATCAAAATAAAATACATACTTCTTTGCGTTTTCTTCATCTTCATAAGTAAATAAGATGGTCATCTCGTATTCTTTACCTGATTCATCGGTTACGACAATTTTGTTTTCTTCCATGTTAGCCTCGCTTGTGTCTTAGTTTATCCAGATAACCTTGTAATATAAAGGTCGCTGCCATTTGATCGATGGAGGTCTTCCGTTTTTGACGATTCATTTCAGCCATCAACATGCTTTTTTGAGCTGCGACGGTACTGAGACGTTCATCTTCTAAGATGACTTCAATCGATGTTCTTAATTCTAATTCTTCTTTAAAATAAATGGAGCGATCTGCGCTTTCACCTAAAGATCCATTCATATGTTTGGGTAAACCCAAGACGATGACCGTGATTTTTTCTTTTTCTAGAATCGGCATCAACTGATCCAAGGCATTTTGATAATCATCGCTTTGGAATCGAATCGTTAAATAAGGACTCGCTAAAAAACCACTTAGGTCACTCACTGAGAGACCCAAGGTCTTAGAGCCTAAATCACAGCCCAATGCCCTCATTGATTCTTTTCGTCCAAATAAGTACGCACCAATTCTTCAATGATTTCGTAACGTTCTACGGTTTGAATTAGGTTACGTGCGTTTTTATGAGATGAAATATAAGCAGGATCATCACTGATGAGATACCCAGATAATTGATTGACTGCGTTGTAGCCTCTTTCAGCCAAAGCGGCTTGAACTTGTTTTAAGACTTGCTTGATGTTGTCTCTTCTCAGTTCATCCGTTTTGAAGGCAACGGTTTCGGTAATATTTTTGTTGCTCATGCACTAACCTCCTGCTTCTATTTTACAGTATCTTAGTCCTAAATAAAAGAATATCGGTTGAAACACCCTAAAAAAAGCGGACTAATTCGCTTCTTATCAAAATCTTGATGCTAATTCTTTCAGGTAGACATCCAACTGAGAGGCATCTTTTCCTCCCGCTTGAGCGAAATCAGGACGTCCTCCCCCATTACCACCTGTTTGAGCGGCCATCGTCTTAACCACATCGCCTGCTTTTAATCCCTTGGCGATGGCTTTTGTGCCACAGAAAGCCACAAAATTGACCTTGTCTTCATAAACGCCTGCTAAGAAGATAAAGCCTTCATGAACCAAAGGTTTTAAGCTTTCGATCATCAGTTTTAGATTAGAGGCATCCTTATCGATACGCTTGATCAAAACCTCAAAATCAGGGGTTGATACGATCGAACTGCTTAGTACTTTAGCCTCCATTGACGCCAAGTGTTGTTTTAATTGACCAAGTTCTTGTTTAAGCGAGACATTCTCTTTTAAAGATAAATCGATTCGTTCTTCGATGCCCATAAACGAAGTCGCTTTATACATCTTAGCGATCGTTTCAAGTTGAACTTGATACGCAACGAAATCAGAATAGGCAGCGTTTTGGGTCTTGGTGGTCAATCGACGAATCCCAGAACCGATGGATTCTTCTGAGACGATCTTAAAGACACCAATTTCTCCCGTATTACTGACGTGACAGC
>CAZXTB010000068.1:0-7252 GCA_964643535.1 uncultured Erysipelotrichaceae bacterium
ACCAAGTATATGAAACTCATCGCACTCGCAAAGCCTATGCCTCCTAAAACATTATAGGTTTGAGAATAAACATAATTGATGAGTTTGCTTTCTGAGAAATGGGATAAGGTCACCACGGTATAGAAGGCATTGATCAAGGTCGTCGTATGCATCGCAGGCAAGGTAATCTTCCAAAAGGATTCCCATGCACTGGCCCCATCAATTGAAGCCGCCTCATAGATCGAATGATCAATCTTTTGTAGACTTGAAATATAGATAAGGATTTGAACCCCAGAGAACCATAGGATCAAAATGAAACTGGACATAAGATACTGAACTGGAGTCTGTAGATATCTTGGCAAAGTCGCAACAAATGACATCATCGCCGCTGAATCTGTTAATCCAGCGACTTTGGTTGCCCCTTGAGAGGTCAATTCAGCGATAACAGGTCCACTGGTAATGACCACAGGCAAGAAGAAGATGGTTCTAAAGAGGCCCTTAAACTTAAATTTAAGGTTCAACATCAAGGCAATGATCATCGAGAAGATCAAGACGATTGGAACACTCACCAGTGTCTCAACGAAATAACTAATAAGAAGCTGAATAAAGGTAGGATCTGTAAACAAGGCTCTTTGATAATTGGCCCAATTCACAAAGGTCAACACTACCCCATTGGTGGTCACCTGTACCGCATTCATACTGTAGGTCAAGGTTTGGATCAAAGGGATAAATGTAAACAAGGCAAATCCTATGATCCAGATCATGATAAAGATATAGCCATTACGAGCTTCGCGTAAACGATGACTGATTTGAATCTTTGGTTTAGGGTTCTTTTTTACTTTGCTCATGGGATTAACACACAGATCGCATCAAATGCCTTGACTTGATGTCCTTCATAGAAAATATCATTTGACGTATAATTGACCACAATGGTTTTTGAGTTAGAATAGGTGATCACACTGATGCCCTCTTGAGGTATTTGACGCTTAAGGATGCTTGCGCCTTTGACTTGACTTAAGATATGATCCATCCACATATACGTTGAAGCAATTGAATCGTCCCATTGCGCATAAGCAGATGAATAGATCCAATTCGATGAGGTATCCAATATCTTACTGGTCGCATCATGGGTCAAATAGAAAGATGGATAGACATTAAAATCAACGAGTCTTAAACGTTCAAAGAGGATGTCTGATGAGAAATTTAAGGCTGTAGAATACATATTGATCTTCCCTGATAAGGCGATTTGAAGAAATGGCACCGTATCAGAGGCATATACATAACCTGAATTGGTAACAGGAACATCATAAATATTTCTCGCATATTTCAAAGCGTAATCATTTGGACTATAGAATGATAAACGATGATTCATCTTCTCCCATACATCTCGATAAGCTGTTATCGCATTTTCTCGATTTAGAAATTGACTGGTCTTGAAATCACTATAAAGCGTATAGCCCATGGTTCCTAATGCAAATTCTATGGAGTCCAAACCTTTCATCTGATCCAGTCCTTCTAAGCGTTTGGTTATGTTTTTTAGGTTAAACAAATAATTTACTTTATTGCGATCATTGGATAGAAGATTCTTGTTGGTGATCGACATCGCAAGATCGGTTCTAGTAGAATAACCAGAGGCATTTCTATACGCTACTTGTGGGTTCACATAGAGACTAAAAGACCCTTTATCTGCTTCTACCTCTGAAATCAAAGACTTTAAAGAAGCTACAGATCCTAGTTTACTTTCAAGTTTAAAGCTTGTAGGAATCATTTTTGAGGCTCCTAAAGGTTGCCAACCATAATAGATGACCTCTGGATTAAATACCCCATTGAGCTTTAAATCAGCTAAGATTTCTTTCATTTGAGCCAAAGTCGTCATGGTTAAAGGGATATCCCAAAACAGGAATTTCTTCTTCTCGCCACCTAAGAACTCTAAGCGTATCCCAATATGATCATCGACTTGAACACTTTGTGTTAGCTCACCTTTATCGACCAAGTACGATTGATAATCTTTGGCCATCCCCACATAGTTACTCTGATCAGCATCTAAGAAACGATAATGCATAGACACATCAAATTCATTGGTTTTCTTTTGGATCGCATCGACCCCTGCCCCTGAACGATTGGTCGCTTGAAAATAGGCTTCGTTATAAATGAAGGAATTATAAAGGAAGTTAAACTGAGTCGTAACTCCAGCAGGATGTAATCTTAAACGTCCATAAGCCGACCCTTTATCGATGATGACCGTATAAGCATGTTGATCGATCCCATGAACCATCCCATAAATGGGCAAACTTAAATCATAGGCAGGAATAATACTGTCATAATAAGTGTTTTCACTAAACATCCCCAGATCATTCCCATAGTATCGGCCATAAAACATACTGTTGGCTCTGGTTTCTTTCTGAAATCTTAATAAGGCACCCGATCCATCTGGTATAAAGAAATAACCTGGAACCTTATCTAAGATGGTAGCCCCAAAGAAAGGATAAACGTGGATCGTATCGATCCTGTATTCTTCACTCATCGATTGAACTAAGGTTTCGTTGGGAATCTCAATATGGACCCCATTGTCTTCTAAAGTCACACTCACGGTATATCCCAATCCATATAAGGCATAGTTTACTTTGGCACTAAAGCCATTGGGCAAGACATTAAAGCTAATGTTTGGATTGTCTTTGGTGATGTCTAAACGACTGGTCGTTGCCTTTTTAGTGATGTAATCGATACTGATCCCAGATTGAGCAAAAGCTGTCCATTTTTTATTTAGATCATCTTCTTCTGTGACTTCATCTAGATTGCTATGCCATACATAAGCACTTCGTTTATCGACGAGTTTGAAGGCAATCGTTTCAGGATTCGCATATAAAACGAAGGTCTCATTTTCGCCTACTTTTTGATAAGTATCTGGAATGATTTGATTGTTGATCCAAGAATCATCATACGTATCCACTTGCGTGTATTGATTGGTGGTCACAGAAGTACTGATGGCTCTTATTGAATCAAAAGATCCAAGTGCGAGCATCAAAATCATCCATCCCACTAAGATTTTAGTCTTACGCACGAACCCTTACCTCCTGAAGTATTGTATTGATGAATTCATACAATTGACTTCCTAAGTAATACAAAATATAGGCAACCAAGACGATCATGATCATCGTAAAGATGGTCAAAAGGACATTACGTACGTTTTCTGAGAAAGTATTGTTTTGTATTTCTTTGACCATTATAAAGAGATTGAGTACAACCCAAGCCATGATCACTTGATCAAGCGTTTGATAGATGAAGATTTCATTGAGGGTCAAACCATTTGAAAGTAAGGTCAAAGGTAAAATAAACAAGACATAGGGGAACAATGCATAAGCTGTCCCAATCAAGACATCACTGATTCTTCCTTCTCCATCACTGATCGTAGAGATCAAATAATTGGATACGATAAATAAACTCAATAGAGCTATGATCAAAAAGACTTCATTCTCAATGTGGATCTGATTTGGGGTGGTATAAGGTGAGAAAATAAAACCTGTCATATACAAGGACAACAATCTAAAGAGAATGACTGTCCCAAATAAGATAAACGCAAACCTTAATGACCCTCGTTCTTTTCGCTTAATGTAGTAGTAACCATCGATCGGATGTTTAATAAAACTCAACATAAATCTAAAATCATCGACGAGTTTGAATTGTTTTAATCGATCCCACAGTTTTTCCATCGGTAAAGTAAAATGAATTTTCTTATTGAGTCGTTTCAATAAGGCCTTTAATAAAACATAGCCTAAAAGTACCAGAATAAAGGTCAATAAATAGTCTTGTATAATGACATTTCTAATTTCCCAAAAAGACATGGAATACCAATATCTGGATTCTGATAAACGGAAATACTTAAGTGCCTTTTCGAAATCTCTTTGTTGATAATAGGCATTTCCTAAAGCCGCATAAGACAATATAAACGAACCATTGTTATTGATCACTTGTTCAAAATAAACTTGAGCTTGTTGATAAAGACCCTCGGTATATAAACGAACGCCTTCATGAACGACCTTCGCAAAAGCAGTGCTTTGATAGATGACGATCGCATTTCTATTTTTATCTAGAATATACATTTGATCCTCAAAACGAACGATGGCTGTTGGATCAACGACGGTTCCCAATCGTTGTTCACCTTGATCTTTGACATTAAAAACAAAAAGTAAGAAGCCAGTATTGTCATACTCAAAAACATCCCCATCCGCATTGATCGTAACGATGATTCCATCATCCGAGACATGGACATCTCTTGTGGATAGACCAGAATAAGTATCACTGATGATGTTGTTTCCTGCGATGTTGAATTTACGTAATGCTTTATATCGTAAAGCCCCTGCTGAGACGGTATAGACTAAGTTCTTACTGTCTATGGCGATGTTGGTAGGCGATGGTGCTTCGTTTTTAATAAACTGAGCCAATTGCTCCTCAGACATAAATAAACGCTGTAGAAGCATTTTTAAAGACATGGTCGCTAAATTCGCCCCAAAGTAACCTATGAAGTTTCCGTTGATGTTCATCTGAACGATGCCATCGGTTGATCCTTCAGAGATGATATAAAGGTTCTTACGGACATCAATGGCGATCTTACGAGGTAAGAATTCATTGGTTTTCCCAAACAAAGGTTCAGTTGGCGTTCCAAATTGCTTAAGCAGTTCTCCATTAAGCCCAAAGATAAAGATGGTATTGCTAGCCATAAAGCGTACCTTCTTCATCAACGGTGATCCCTGTAGGACCTTCTAGAATACCCACTCCATATTCTAATACGATTTCTTCATCGACAATCTTTATGACTCTTTTATGGCCTGTATCAGCGATGTAGATGGATCCATCCTCTGTAATAAACATATCCTCAGCGTTTTTAATAGGAAGGTCCAATTGACTTAAGGGTTCATAAGCAGCTTGCGTTTTAACCCCATGTCCATTGGGTCCCCAAGCCCAAGTCGTATAAGGGGTCTCAGCTAAAACAGACACACTTGTGCTGATTAAGATTAATAGACTTAAACATAGAATGGAGATCTTTTTCATTATTTGATCCCCGAATGAGACATGGTGTTCATGACTTGATTTTGAAGGAATACAAAGATGATGACATTAGGAAGAAACATGATCAAAGAACTGGCCGCTTGTAGACCTTGACCTGCGACGGTATTGCCTGAAGTCGTTGAGCTTAAGGTTGATAGATAAAACGCGAATGTTTTTAAGCTCTCGGAGCTTATAAACATACTTGATGTATCCGCATTATTCCAACTGGCTTGGAAAGCAAGAATCGCTATGGTCGCAATGGCAGGTTTGATCATCGGTAAGATGATCTTCCAATAGATTTGGACATCATTTGCCCCATCCATTTGAGCCGCTTCTATGACACTATCCGGGATCTGATCCATAAACTGCTTCAATAAAAACAATCCAACAGGCATTGCTAGTCCAGGTAAGATATGAACAAGGAAAGTATCCATTAAACCTACGTTTTGTATGATCAAAAATCTAGGAATAGATACCGCAATGGGCACAAACATTAAAGCTACCGTATTGACCATAAACAAAGTGTTTTTTAATTTAAAGCGTTTCTTCGATAAGGCAAAAGCCGCTGTCGTAGAAACAAGTATGGTCATAAAGACAGTGATCACTGTAATCAAAATTGAATTGAATAAATAACGGGTCACAGGAACCCCAGAATTCCCCATACGCGCAAACAAATCAATGAAGTTCTGTAATGTTGGATTTGAGACCAAGAACCTAGGAGGATACGCAAACAGCTCATCCAAGGGTTTAAATGCATGAGAAAAGATAAAAACAATCGGAAGCAACATGATAAACGCCAATGGTGTTAATAGAAGATAAAACTTGATTTGACTCGGATGAAAACCTTTAGGATTAATCCGAGCATTTGTTAAACTGGCAAAACGCTTGATCTTTCTTTTCTTCATCTTAATCTTTCTCCGTGAATAAACGAATGGCGATTCTAGAGAACACATAGACCAAAAGAAGCAACACCACCGACGCAGCAGCAGCATAACCCATTTCATAGCGTAAGAAACCATAGTCTTCAATGTGATTAACGATCAAAGAACCTGCATATTGAGGCGTAGGATTACTACCCGACAACATGACCCCAATAGCTCCTGCTTGGAAAGTCCCAACGATGGCCATAACGGCCCCAAACAACATCTGAGGTTTCATCGAAGGAATCGTAATGTAGATGATTTCTTGAAGACGATTCTTAACCCCATCTAAGTAACCTGCTTCATAGATTTCAGGATTGATGTCTAAGATACCTGCCAACATCGCTAAGAAGCCTACCCCCATACTGCTCCATAAGGTAACAATCATCATGATGGTCATGAGATATTGAGGTGATTGTAGCCATTGGATCGGCTCAGCAATAAAATTTGCATTCATAAGAAAATTATTAAGATAACCATTTTGATCACCACTAAACGTAATCATCCAGACCACCGACATGGCCACCCCAGAAGTCATCGAAGGCGAATACAGAATCAACGCAAAAATCGTACGTGATAGTTTAGGAAGTTGAGCTAAGACCCAAGCCAAACCAAAGGATAAAATATAGCCTCCTGGTCCAACAATGACCGCAAATTTAATTGTATTAGGTAGGATATATTGCATAAACACTTCATCTTGAGTTAAAAGGATAATGTAGTTGGTGATCCCATTAAAGGTTGGGAATTGAAGGGTATCAAAAGAAGTAAAAGATAAGAAAAACGCAGCAAATACAGGAAGAACGATAAAGATAATAAAAGCCAAGGCATACATCGTTAGAAAGCCATAAGCACTTCCCTCTTTTTTTGCCCAAGATTTGATTTTTAATCGTTTAGTTTTTGGCATTTTCAATCCAGCCTTTCACCATTTCTATGGTAGGCACCTTATACGCTTTGATCTTGATTCCGTTTTCCATATAACCAAATTCTTCCATCTTACGCATGATCTCACGATTAACTAAAATAACAGCACGATCGATCGCTACACGAGGATTAACCCCATCAAAGACGATCTTATTCCATACATTGCTCAATTCACGCTCAAGCATATAACTGCCTGGTAATTTAACGGGTTCTTGTAACCACTGCCACTGTTCTAGAATAACGGCTTTATGTGCCGCTGAGAATGAATTGTTGGCGAAAGCTTCTAAATTAGCTGAACTCCATAGATATTCAGGGCCATATCTTAAGATCAATTGATCTTGGAAATTGGTTTGTTGAATCATTTAATACCATCTCTAAATTTATTT
>CAZXTB010000069.1:0-7101 GCA_964643535.1 uncultured Erysipelotrichaceae bacterium
CTGTTCTGCACTCAGTTTAGGTTGATTGGCCATAACATTACCTCACGCACTCATTAAACCAAATAAAAGTCTTTTAATCAAGCACTTAGGATAAAATGCATTTGTTAGAAACTAAGGATAATATAGGGTATAATTATGACGGAGTAAAGAATGATAGGCTATCCAACAAAGAAAAAAGTAAATGATATCGCCAAGACTGTAGACACAGCTCGGCGTGGATTAAGTTTAGAAGAAGACATCAATCAGAGCAACCTGGTTTTTCTTGACCGTAATCTTGCCAATATCCATAAGAAGCCTACTCCGATCACCATTGTAAAAGTCGATTATCCGATGCGTTCAAAAGCCAAGATAACAGAAGCTTATTTCAAGATTCCATCTACAACGGATTATAATGGAGTCTATAAAGGGAGAGCCATTGATTTCGAAGCCAAAGAAACGGCCAGTAAAACTTCCTTTAGTTTATCAAACCTTCATCCGCATCAAATCAAACACATGGAAAATGTAAAATACCATGGAGGAATCGCCTTTTTAATCATAAGATTCACTTCCTTAAATGAAACTTACTATTTATCCATTGACAAACTGACAGAATTTACAAATAATCAAGAGCGTAAGTCCTTGCCTTATGATTGGATCAAGACCCACGGTCACATGATCCCATACAACTATCTTATTCCGATCAACTACTTGATCGTACTCGACATGTATCTTTAGGAGAAAATCATGACTAAAAAAACAAAGATTAAGAATCCGAAGACCAAAAAAACCATTAGACTAAGTACTATCTTTTCGTCGATCGTGCTGCTATTAATGGTTCTAACCTTGACGATTGCTGGCACTGGCTTTGCCTATATCTCTAGTGTCATTGCGAAAGCACCCACTTTAGATCCTGCTGATTTCGAAAGTCAACAAAGTACCAAGATTTATGATAAAGATGGAGTACTGATTGCTGATATTGGGATGGAGTTAAGAGACATCGTTACTTATGATGAGTTACCTCAAACCACCATCGATGCATTTTTAGCTATAGAAGATTCTCGTTTCTTTGAACACAATGGTTTTGATGTTCCACGTTTTATTAAAGTTTCTTTAGAAACCTTGAAAACGATGGATTTTGGAGCTGGCGGTTCTACACTGACGATGCAGTTGGTTAAGAACACCTACTTTGGTTCTATTGAGCAAATCGAAGCTGAAGGCAATAGTATCATCGATAAGATCAATCGTAAGATAAAAGAAATCTATTTGGCACTAGAAGCTGAAAAGGTTTTATCGAAAGAACGTATTTTAGAATTGTATCTCAATAAAATCAATTATGGCGTACCCGCAAATAAACGTGGTATACAAACTGCTGCTCAATATTATTTCGGCAAGAAAGTTTCAGACTTAACCTTAGTAGAGTCCGCTTTATTGGCGGGAATCATCAATAAGCCTAGTACCTATAATCCGCTAGGTAGTTCCAATCCAGATATCAATTACCTACAAGAATCCATCGACAGAACACATACCGTTCTTGATTTAATGGTAGTCCATGGGTACATAACACGAGAAGAATACGATCAAGCAGTAAAGATCAACATCGCAGATTTACTGGTTGGATCTTTAGCCGCTACTGCGAATACACCTTATCAATCCTATGTAGATACCGTTATTAATGAAGTCATTAAAGTCACTGGGCAAAATCCAGTGGATGTACCTATGGTTATTTACACCACAATGGACAGAACTGTACAAGATCAAGTTGAAGCCATCCAAAACGGCGTTGGTATTACATGGGTAGATGATCGTCTACAAATGGGATCCATTACGCTAAATAACCAAACCGGTGAGATTATTGCAATCGGTGGTGGTCGTTTCTACAATGGAGAACGTTTGTTTAATCGTGCTACCGATATGTTTAGACAACCTGGTTCATCCATGAAACCTGTCTTGTCTTATCTTTTAGCCTTCGAATACTTGGGGTGGTCTACCAAACATATGTTAAGTGACGAACCTTATAGTTTCTCAAGTTCAAATCCTGATATGATCGTTGGTAATGTCAATGGGACATACCAAGGGGATGTTATGCTGGAATATGCTATGGGCTGGTCTCTAAATATTCCTGCCATCTTAACTTTAAAGCAAGTTGTAGGTGTAGTTGGTAGTTCCGCAGTTGTAGATCATCTCAATGCGATGGGATTCCCCGATATTACCTTAGGTAAAGGCGATATGGCCTTTGACTTAGGTTACGCCATTGGGGGTTCATCACTTCGTGTATCGCCTTATCAAATGGCAGCAGCTTATGCGGTCCTATTCAATGAAGGACAATATATCCAACCTCATACAGTAACTCGTATAGAGTTCTTGGATGGAACAGCCCCATTGGTTCCATCTTACTCTAAGACACAGGTTATTTCTGAAGATGCAGCATACCTTTCGACTCGTTTAATAATCAATAACGTCACAGGTGATTATTTCACCGGATATAGGAAAATGCGGAGAGATTACCCTACTTTCCTAAAATCCGGAACCTCAGATTGGGGAAAAGAAGGTATCCCTTATGGAATTCCCGAAAATGCCGACAAAGACTTGTGGTTCTTATCTGGATCTACAGAATATACTACATCCTTGTGGATTGGTTTCGATAGTGCGATAAAAGGACAATTGTCTTATGTTAATGATGCGATAAAAAGAAAAAATTATCGCGAGACTATAGCATCCCTCATTCTTGACTCGATTTATTCTACTCGAGATAAACCTGGCGATCTTGTTAAACCTGCTGGAGTTACATCGATTACACATGTTTTAGGGATTTTCCCTTATGTTTCTATCATTCCAAGCATGAATGAGACACTTGCAGTAACAGGCTGGATTAAGAAATCCTTCGCAAATATCCCTCAGCTTACGGTTCCTACAGTTTATGACCCAACGACCATGACGCTTGATTTACAACCAAATGGTTCTTTGAAACATCTTACGATTACGATGAATGATTATCCTGATCCTTTGGCTTTGATTCTAGCCCCTAATACACGAGAAATGACCTTGACCGTTGGATCAAAAACCATCACTGCAGTAGGTAAAAAACTCTTCGATTATTCTTGGATTTTTGGACCTGTTCAATATCACGCACGTATCGTTGTAGATGGCGTAACGATAGATACACTCAGCTCCTCTGCTTCGATAATGGAAACTGATATTGACATTACCCCAGCTAATTCTGCCTTGGTATGTAGCTATTATGGTTATGAGACTGCCTTAGAACATTCAGCAGAGATATGTGAACCCGTCGACTTTGCCAACATGAGTGTGACTTCCCCTTCTACAACTACAGGAAGCACCATTGCCTCATTGGAAGCATGGTTCGCCTTAAATGGTTTGACAAACTATACCATCACCTATCAAATGCCACTAAGCACAGATCCTTCAAAATTAGGTACAGTGGCTTCGATCACGAATCTAAATGCGAGCACAACCTATACTTATGATCAATTAAGTGCTCTACACTTTGACATCGTAGTCTATGACAAACAAATCAACTTATTTTCAGATTTTATTGGAAAAGCTTATGCAAGACCTAGCTATTATGATTACCTAAATTACACGGAGCCCACGATCGGTGCTACAGTTAATACCATCACAGTGAATTACTTCCAAGTTGATGGGACCAATTCTACCTTTAAACTTAGTGAACTCTACAACGCTGTTCAATTGAGTTCTACCAGACTTAAATTTAATTAAAAATGAACCTACGGGTTCATTTTTTTGTATCTACATTCAAGTTTCAATGGGCAAGATTCACATTTTGGATTTCGAGCCATACAATGATATCTACCAAAGAAAAGCAAGGCATGATGGGCTTCACCCCATTCACTTTCATTGAGCGCATTCTTCAAAGTCATTTCGACTTGGGTTGGATTCGCATCTTTTTTTACGATCCCAAAACGTTGAGAAACACGCAACACATGGGTATCAACTGCTAGACCAGGTAAATTGAATCCTACAGAAATAATCACATTGGCTGTTTTTCTTCCTATCCCTGGTAGAGTTTGAAGTTGAACAAAATCAGAAGGAACTTGCCCTTCATATTTATCTACCACACCCCGCGCAAAATCTATGAGATGTTTCGCTTTGCTATGGTATAAACCAAGCGTCTTGATCATGTTCTCTAAAGTGACAAGCTCTGCCTGAGCCAAATGTTCAACGTCAGGAAAGGCTTTAAAAACCGCAGGTGTAACCTTGTTTACAGAAGGATCTGTGGTCTGAGCGCTTAAAATGACCGCTACGCTCAATTCATAGACATTAATAAAATTCAATTCACAATCCGCATTAGGGAATAAGGTTCTTGCGGTCTGAAATAATCGTCTAATCTGTATTTCTTTTACCTTCGTTGAGTTGTTCAATGGTGGTCTTATCTTTCTGCCATTGGGCCAATATACGATCGATATAGGTAAAATTTACTTTGTTGTGCATCAAGGCTTCTCTTAAAGCATGGACAATAAAAGCACGATCTACACGGGTTACCCAGTCGTTGATCTTATCCATTTCAGTTGAGCTTAAAGTTCTTTTGAACTCTTTCTGAAATAGATCAATTAAATCGGAATCACTGGTCAATAAGGTTTTATCTTCAAATAATCCATCGATGATGTAAGCTACTTCTTGTCGATTGATTTTGATGGTCAAGTACCCTTTTCGACTTAACCCAGCCATGGCTTTATCGAGTTTCTCATGAGATAAACCACTTGATTTGGATAACGCATCTAAACTAACATGTCTTTTCAAATCATTAAAATGAACCAATTCTAGGGCCGTTATTGCTTCTTCTGCGTTTAGATTGAGCGACCCTAAATGATCTAAAACCCAAATTCTTTGATCGATGTGTGCCTCTTCGTACCATTTACTCATAATTTTTGTCCACCTTCCAAAGGATCGAATAATCATCAAAATTCAAGAGCCATTCTTCTTCATCTGAAACAACCCAATACACATTTTCATTTTTATAATTTGTAGTACTAATAGTGAATGAACTAGAAGTGTTTAACGCTGTAAAGGCAGCAGAAGCTTCGGATAGTTTTATGTCAGAAGGATATAAACTTGAGATGACCTGATATTTAACATTGACATGAAGTACACGAATTCCATAAGCAGGAGTTTTACATTTAAGGGTAATGACCTTCTCAATGATAAACACAGAGGAGACCCATTCACATTGTGAGTAGCCGTGTAGTCCTTCAAGAGTACTCATAAAAAGTTCTCGTTGATGCTCATCATAGATCTTTACAGCACTGACATTATAAAAGAGTGTTGATAAAACAATCAGCACGATAGAACAAAGAAGTAAAACTGTACTTGTAGCATTTTTAATCCAAGTCATGTCTACATCTTACCAAAGCTAGACCCTAATGAGAATAGTTTCTCACAATTATCACTAAATAAGCACAAAGCTAGCGACTGACACAAAGTCTTGTTTATGATATGATAATCAAGATGAAAATTAACCGCTTAAAAATAAGACGACTCTTGATTATAGGAATAGCATTAACACTTCTCTTAAGTTTATATGTCTTTTATTCTGCCAAGAAACAAGAAGTTGTTGTATTTGAAGGCTTAAATGCTCAAGTCATACCCTATAAGGACTTGATTCAATCGATGAGCATTGAAAAGCAAGCCTACTTCTTTTGTACAAAAACGAATATTGATTGTCGTTACATCGATACGGAAATGATCGATGTCCTCAACATCGATGCCCATGTGGAACGCTTTGAAAACATCGTGTTGGTCGATACAGCGACCCTAGATAAGACGATTCTACCCTCTGCTTTAAAATCACGATTTGGTTTCAGCGATGTTCCAGCCTTTGCGATTCTGTCTTATGAAAATGGATCGATCGTGATCCATAAAGTACTCCAGTGGACCAACGAAGACCCATTTACCGCTTTAGATCTCAAAGAATGGATGAAAGAAAACAAGCTTTGGTTATCTGAATATACGAATTGATTATTTAGAACTGACATCGTTGATGCCAGTTTTTTTATTGATACTTCTTGAAATAAAGTAAGTGAGTATAAACAATAAGATGCTTCCAAAATAGATCAGGAGTTGATTCTCTTCGGCTTGGAAAGCATTTCCGAAAAATGCAAATAATCCAATCATAAAGACTTTACCAATGGCAATACTGATCAAATACTTTCGCTTAGAGTATTGAGCCAATCCAAAGGCAAGATTCATAAAAGAACTTGGCGTAGATGGCAACATGCTTAAAACGATGATCACCAGTGGTCCTTGTCGATTGACCCAATTGATGGTTTTATCCAGTGTTTTAAACTTATGCATTTTCTCATGAAGACCATAATAACTTATGGTTCTATAAAACAAAAACATAATCGTAGCTCCCAACATGGTCCCTACATATGACGTTATAAATCCAACGCCTAAACCATAAATATTAACATTTAAAATAACAATCAAGACTAAAGGTAATGCGGGAATCAAAGATTCAAGCATCGCTAAAAATATTGGCGCAAAAATCCCAAAGGCTTCTATACGATGAGCGATTTCATTCCAAAATACGGGATCTGTCCATTGAGAAAGATTCATAGTTTAATTCTCCCACAGAATTCAAAACATAAAGCAGCACTACGTGCAGATGCTTTATCTAGATATTCACTAAAAGTCATTGAATTATCAGGATGTAAGACGATGTCTGATAATGAACGAATGATGATGAATGGAATCTTATATTCGCTGGCGACATTCGCTAAGGCTGCCCCTTCCATTTCACAGGCAACAGCTTGTGGATAATGAGCTTTGATCTCATCCAATTGAACTTGAGTAGATATGAATTGATTCCCTGATACCAAAGGGCCATACCAGACCCGCTGTTGCGTTACAAGCGACTTAAAGGATTCCAACATCTCTTTATCCGCAATATAGATAAATCTGTTCTTAGGACTGAAATTACGTTCATTCCCAAAACTGGTGATGTCAAAATCATGATAGGTTAAGCGATCTGGGATCACCATATCTAGAACCTTCTGATTAAGATCTAATCCTCCAGCGGTTCCTATATTGATCATGTGAGATATTTTAAAATTTTCAAAACAAATCGTTAAAGTCATCGCAGCC
>CAZXTB010000070.1:0-7095 GCA_964643535.1 uncultured Erysipelotrichaceae bacterium
GATCTCCCGCAACTCCTTTTTTTTTTTAATCTAGATTGACACTGGTAATCCATTGTTTTGGTAGTTCATGGATGTGTTGGGCTTCTTGTAGGTCTTCTTGGGTATAAGGCCAGACACTGGTTTCTAATAAGGCATCAGAGCACGCCTCAAACGTGATGGAGCTCGTTTTACCACTGATCTTCAGTCGTCTTACTTCAGTGTGATTCCCGTTTTCTTGAGGTCTCATATAATTGTGGGTAAAATCAAAGATCCTGCCTTGATGAAGGGCGATTTTAGAGCCATGTTTACGGTCTCTATAATTTTCTTGAGGACCTTTCCCATAGAACTCAATGGATTGAAAATCAGGATCTAGACCTAAGTTCATCCCAAATCGAATCATGTCTTTCTTAGGAAAAACAGAAGACAACACATGAATGGTGCCATCGCATAAGAACGTATAGATTGTCTGTAGGTCTTTCACATAAGGCATCTTATAGGACACCAGAATCTTGACCCCATTCTCAATCGTCGTTAAAGTTACTTTAGAGACCTTAAGTTTGGTTTCGGCTTTTTCCCAAGTTCTGATCGCATTAAAATGTTTCATGAAAGGCATAAAGATCTCTACACCACAATCATTGTCGAGATCAGCTCGTGTGAAGTTGAAAGTCAACGGTGCTTTTAAAAGTTTACCTAAGCCATATTCTAATAGATCGATGGTTCCAGTTTTCTTATTGAAATAAACTGAAAATGCGGAAGAGCTTAAAAGTATTTTTGATCGATCTTGAGAAACAATCATTTTTTCTGAAGTGGTAGAAATAAGCTCAGTTTTTGGGATTGAGTTCACGATGAATTGGGCGAAACAAATCTCATGTCCAGCTTTTGCCCAAGGTCGATCTTCTTTATCTAAGGCACTGACTTCACATAGAATTTCTTGAGTGGCATCGACCGTATGAAGATGTTTTAGAAAGACTCTTTCACTTTGTTGAGGCTTGATGGGGTCAACCTTTAATAACTGCTGATCGATCATGAGCCCATTGGCCAAGAGCTTAGCGATAAAGATCATCTTGGAGGTATCGATGAAGACATTCTTATTGGTGATCAACACACTGTGATCGTAGGTGTCATAATCACTGATGGAGATGTTTGAATAGACATTCTTGACTTCACTTATGGCTGGATGAAGTGAACGATCGGCTGCGACCAGTCCGTTTGCGCAAAAGAAGGCATCCGTTTTATCTTCCCCAAAGTCTCCCCCATACAACCATTGTCTAGAACCATCTTCTTGATCGCTTTGAATGGCTTGGTCAACGAAGTCCCAAATAAAGCCTCCGATCCAATTGTCATACTTCTCAAAGTTATCGATGTGTTCCTTGAAGTTACCCAAAGAATTCTCCATACAATGCGCATATTCACAGTTCATCACCGGAAGAGACTCATAGTCTTCTTTCTTAACGGGTTTACGACTTAAGAAAAGTTCGGTTACTCTTTCGATAAAATTCTGAGGTAGAATGTCTTGTTTATTCCCAAAACGAGCTTCTAGTTCTGGACTAGGATACATCATACTGTAGACATCGCTGAGACCTTTTTGTTTATCACCTTCATAATGGAAGGGTCGAGAAGTATCAACCGCTTTAAGGGCTTGTTTCATGGCCATAAAACTAGAACCTTCTCCAGCTTCATTGCCTAAAGACCACATGACGATACAAGGATGATTACGATCTCTAAGCACCATTCTAAGGCCTCTATCGATCATCGCAGGGACCCATAGTTCATTGTTTCTAGGAAGGACTTCTCTTAAGCCATGGCTCTCTAAATCAGCCTCATCGATGACGTAAAACCCTAATTCATCCGCTAAGTCATAAAGATGAGGATCATTGGGATAATGGGAGGTTCTAATCGCGTTGATGTTGTGGGCTTTCATAATCAAAAGATCTTTTAAACGAGTTTCTTCACGAATTCCCCAAGCCAATAGAGGATCGAAATCATGACGATTGACCCCTTTGAACTTGATTGATTTTCCGTTGATCAAGAATTGACAGCCTTTGATCTCAACACTTCTAAATCCAAACTTTATTTTCTTCGCTTGGATCAATTCATCATCTAAACTCAAATAGAACTTTAAGGTATAAAGATCTGGTGTTTCTGCGGTCCATTTTAAAGGATTCTGAATGAGTTTCGTTAAGTTAAACGAAGCACTTTCTATGGGTTCATCAAAAAGATTGATGATTTCTAAAGAGCACAGTTGGACCTTTAAACGAAGGCCTTTTAAAAGCTCTCCTTTAATCTTTATATCTAAGTTTAATTGAGCATCTGTATAATCATTGATCAATTCGCAAGATGAGAAAACATCATAGAGATATGTTTTAGGTTCACATAGTAAAGTCACATCACGCGTGATCCCCCCAAAAAACCACATGTCTTGATCTTCTAGATAAGTCCCATCGGAATACTTATGAACCAAGACCGCTAGTTTATTGTTTTTCTCTTTAAGATACGCTGTGACTTCAAACTCATGAGAGGTCATCGAAGCCTTGGAGAGACCTACTTCATTCCCATTGATCCACACTCTAAAGGCACTTTTAACGGCCCCAAAACGAAGGAAAACACGTTGAGAGAGAAACTCACTGGGACAATCAAATACACTCACATAAGCTCCTGATGGATTATCGCTTTCGCTTACGTGAGGAAGCTTTCTTTTTCGTGTCTCGATTTGAGGAGGATAGGACTTCGCTAAATAGTAGGGTGTCCCATGACCTTGAAGTTCCCACACTCCAGGTACAGTGATGTCTTCCCAAGATGTGGATTCAGTATTCTCAAGGGTATAAAAATCCGAGACTTCTTTAGGATTTCTATACAGCTTGAATTTCCATACCCCATTGAGACTTCGTTGAGTATCTTTACGATCATTCTCAAGAGCCTCAATAGAAAGATAACTCACAGCTTCTGTGTGAGCTTCTTCTTTATTCTTTCCTAAAAGAAGTGGATTCTGATAGAAGGGGAGATGATCAAATTTTTTTCTCATGGTGGATCCTTTCTGAACTTAGTGAACTTGAATAACGCCAACTTCTCTTAAACGAATTTGTATGAAACACTCTTTCCCAAAGACGGCTTCATAGCTCATCTTTATGGATTCTGTGTCTTGTTTAGGTATAAAGAGAAGGATCGTTCCCGCAAAGCCACCCCCGTGGACTCTATAAGCACCTTTTCCTTTGAGTTGATCTTCAGCCATCATAAGCGCCAAAGCTAGACCTTGTTTATGACTGTGTTTATTCCAAGTATTTTGAAGATAATTCATAGATGAAAGTCCTGAATCGATGATGTGTTGAATAAATGAGGGTAGATTGCCTTGTTTAAGATCATCCATCAGTTTTAAAACGCGTTTATTTTCTTGAAAGAAATGATGAGCTCTTAAAAGAGCGCGAGTATCAAAGCGCGTATATAAGGTTCTTAGTTCACGATTGAAGTTTTCTTCATTGACTCTAGATAAGACTTCTTGATTGAAATAATTGGAGATCTCTTTACAATCGTGAAAGATTTCCGCATAATCACCAGAAAGATCCGCATGGGATCCTCCGCTTTGAACCAAACAAATATCCATTGAATCAAACATCCCATGCGCATCGACCTTGGTGACGACCGGATTTGATTTATCATAGAAATCTATCGCACAGAAACCCCCGTGAGCGATGACCATTTGATCCATCAAACCACAGGGTTTATTGAAGTAATTGTTTTCTGCTTTTTGAGCGATGATCGCATAATCACTGACACTCATCTTATTAGAGCCATAATAAGTATCCAGTATTTTAGCGATCAAGACCTCAACAGAAGCTGAAGAAGATAAACCAGAGCCCGACATGACCGAGCTTTCCACGTAGGCATCAAAACCTCCAACTGAACCATGGATTTCTTTAAAGTTAAAAGCTAAGCCTCTTATTAAACCCATCGTCGTAAAATATTCTTCAGGATGAACGGATAAATCCTCGCATGATATGGGTTCTATTTGATAATCCTTGGAGACAAAATGGATCACATTTTGATCATTGCGACACGCAAAAGCCACGGTATCCAAATCTACGCTCATCGCTAATACTCGACCTAATTGATGATCGGTATGGTTTCCCCCAACCTCAATTCTTCCCGATGAAGAAAAAATATCAAAGGTACTTACATTAGGGAAACGATCGAGAAAACGTTGATAGATCGTTAAATAGCGTTCAGTTTGAGATGGGACTTGTTGTTTACCATACAGTTTTTCCAACTCATTTTGAAAAGCTGGTGAACTAAGATGTTGTTTAAAGGTTTTTGTTTCCATGGGTTCCTCCTGAAACATAGGTATAGGTGGTAGAACTTTGATACGGTTTCCCAGACTTTAGGATCGGTGCTAAAGCGAGATCAAAATTGATTGAATTAGGGACATGTTGGGTCTCAAAACAAATCCCACCATTTTCTCTCATAAACGGAAGTTTATAGCCTTTGATAGCCGAGAGATAATTGCCGCTATAAATGTGAGCACCAGAAAGATCCGTTCTCACTTCTAAACGTAAATCATCAACTGATAATTCGCAAAACAAGGCTTCTTTTTGATTGTGTTTAAGATGATAATGATCCAAACCTTTGGCCAATTGGATCTGAGGATGATTAAAATCCATCGCTTTAGAAATCATTTTAGGGGTATTAAAATCAAAACAAGTTCCTAAAGTATCTAGAGTTTTTTCTGTGGTACATCCATCTTTTTCAATGAGATATAATAGCTTACTGTTAAGGTGAAGGGTATGGTTTAATATGGGCTCGCTTTGGTTCCTATTGAGATTAAAGTAGGTGTGTTGAGTAGGATCACATAAAGTATCTTGATCACTGTTGGCTAAGATCTTGATGAGAAGCGATGCTTTGTCCAATTGATAGTTTACAAGAAGATCTAGTTGACCAGGATAAGCTTGATCACCATCGTGTGAGATCAATCGACAAAGCAATTGATCATCTTTGATTTCACAATCAAAACATCTTGAATCGTATCCATCAGGTCCCCCATGAAGATGATGAGGACCGTTTAATGGAAGTTGATAAGCGCGCTCGTTGAGTGTAAATTGGCCTTTGTGTATTCGATTGCCTACTCTACCTACCAAAGCGCCTAAGTAAGCTTTCTGATGTTGATAGGCATCTAAAGTTGGACAGCCCAAAACAGTTTCTCGCTGAAGCGGTTTATAGATGATTGATTTGATGATACAACCATAATTAAGAATCTCTACTTTTAAAAACTCATTTTCCAAAGTAAAAAGCTTGACGTCCTTATTTTCGAATTTCGCGAAAAGCGTTGATGTGATCATGTTTCCCCTTTAATATAAACGTTAAACATATTATAACACCCCCACTTCTTTTTGAGTTGCTTTGACTAAAAGCAACTCAAGATTTTAGAAACTTATAAGGGACAGATAGAAAGCGAGCCAATAGTATGGGATAATATCCCCATGCGAAATCATTCCACCTACGATGTCATCATTATTGGAGCGGGTCCTTCAGGGGCTCATTGTGCGAAGCTTTTGGGTGAGAATAAGAAACTCAAGGTGCTTTTAATTGATGCGAGATCCTTTAAGGATGATTCTAAAGATCACAAAGCTTGTGGGGGTTTACTGTCGTCTCACGCTCAAAAAGAACTCTTAAAAGAAAACATGATTTTACCTGAGTCTGTTAAACGTGATCCTCAATTGACTTCCGTAAGTACCTTTGATTTAACTTCAGGACTTCATTGTTTTTATCCTAGATCATATGTCAATATCGATCGTAAAGCTTTTGAAAGATGGTTGATCAGTTTGATCCCCCAACACATTGATTGTGAATTTGAGACCAGGGTACTTAAGATCACTCAAGACACTTCGCTTTTTAAGATAACTTGTGCTCACGAAGAGGAAGAATATACCGTAGAAGCTAAGCTCTGTATTGGGGCGGATGGGGCAGATTCACTTGTTAGACGAACTTTCTTTATGGATAAGCCTTTTCCTAAACGTTATGTCTCCATTCAAGAACGCTATGAGTGTTCAGAGAAACACAGCTCCTTTTATGGCTTCTTCGATGAAGAGATTACGGATTATTATTCATGGGCACTGTTAAAAGGGAATGAACTTTTAATAGGATCTGCCCTTGAGATCGATGGGCAGGTTCATCAGAAATTTGATCGACTAAAATCCAAACTAAAAGAAGTTACTGATTTTAATCTAGATCATTTGATCCTTAGAGAAGGGGCCATCATCAATCGGCCTTTATCCCTTAATCAATTGAGTTTTCATAAAGGTTCTGTAGCTTTACTTGGAGAAGCCTCTGGATCCATCAGTCCTACCTCAGCGGAAGGCTTTAGTTTCACATTTAGAAGTGCCCGGCATTGTGCTCAACGAATCAATCAAATGGGCCCATATCCTAAAGCATTAGCGCTTTATGATCGAGATTGTGTAGGCCTACGTTTAACCATCTTGTTTAAGCTTTTAAAGGCTCCAGGCATGTATCTGCCTTGGTTAAGAAAAGGGGTCATGTTTAGTAAAATAAGTTCGATAAATCCCAATAAAAGTGGTTTAATAAAGAAAAGAAGGGCTTCCTGATGAAACAAAAACCCATTTTTATTTTATTTATCTCGTTGATCGTTGTCCTGATGGGAATCACAGTCTCAAGAACCAATTTTGATCATTTAGGTCAAGGAGATTTATTGTCGGTAGAAATAAAGGAACCACCTTGTCCATATCAATGTTTTAGAGCGACCATCGATTATATAACTACTGATCCTGAAACCATGGCCTCCTTGAAAACGATCTTCTTTGGGAAGATCGCAACCAATTTGATTTCCTATCCACAAGAAGAAGGCATCTTCACCGTGATCTTTACTTTTGAAAAGGAAACCATCACCTTTAATCTAAGTCTCGATCGAGCTAGCTCAAACGGATTCATTAAATATGAGCCTAAGAAAGCAGTTTATGAGATGACTTATAAAGAAACCCAAACACTTCAAAAGTTATTGTTTGGGCTTGGTTCTTAATGAAAAAGAATATTAAATGGTTCTTATTGGGTTTAATCATATTCTTCGTTTTTATTACTACAGATTTCTCGTTGGCTCAAGAGGATAAGGCACCG
>CAZXTB010000071.1:0-7079 GCA_964643535.1 uncultured Erysipelotrichaceae bacterium
GATTGAGTTTTATACCATCGATCATAAACCAATCGATGAAGAACTGGTATCGTCATATGAACTTCCAAGTTTTATCAATCATTCAACTGCTTTCGTATCCGATTTCTTACGTAATAAGACCAATCCAGTGACGATCATCGGTAATGGCTTAAGCATCATTAATCAATATCCTGAACCTAACACTAAAATTTTAAGTACACAACGTCTATTACTTATCAGCTCTTATCAAGACATCATCATGCCTGATATGTTGGGGTGGAGTAAGAAAGATGTGCTAGCGTACTTTAGACTTATAAATCAATCTGTTTCGATCGATGGGGAAGGCTTTGTGAGTTCCCAATCGGTATTAGCAGGAACTTTGTTGAACGATCAAACCGTTACCTTTATCGTGCTCAGTCATTAGTTTAATGCTATAATATTTTCATTATGAACATTATTTCACTCTTTATTAGCTTTATCGTTACTGGTGTAGCTTATCCTAGCTTCATTAAGCAGATGGATCGTTTAAATACGCATCAAAGCGTATCAGAATACTCTTTAGAACAATTCAAAACAAAAAAGAAAACACCTACGATGGGTGGTATTTTGTTTGTTTTGATCCCACTTCTTTTAGCGCTAATAATTCAACCCAAATCATTTATGGATCTCAAAATGGGCGTTGTTTATCTTACCTTTTTAGGCTATGGATTGATAGGCTTTTGGGATGATTATAAAATCGTCGTTGAGAAGAATAATTTGGGATTAAAGCCTTCTCATAAATTTATCGCTCAATTTATCTTAGCGATCGTCGTTTATCTCATTTATCATTCGTTTGCCAACAGTAAAATTATGATTCCTTTTATGAGTAATCCTTTAAACTTAGGATGGCTTTATGGGCTTCTTGTTTTCATTATGTTTACGGGTGCCAGTAATGGGGTCAACATCACCGATGGGATGGATGGCTTAGCCGGAGGAACCGTTTTGATTGCCTTGTTAGGTTTCTTTGCGTTGACGATCTCGATGAATTTTATTTGGTTATCAAATTTTATATTAATGGTGATCGGGTCATTATCTGCTTACCTTGTCTACAATATCCACCCTGCAAAAATCATTATGGGAGATACAGGATCTTTGGCTTTAGGGGCACTTCTCGCTGTGATCGCCATGGTCATTAAACAAGAATTCCTCTTGATTATATTTGGTGCTGTCTTTGTGATTGAAACCTTGTGTGTCATGATTCAAATCGGATCCGTTAAACTCTTTAAAAGAAGAGTCTTCAAATATACCCCCATTCATTACGCATTTACCTTAAGTGGATGGAAAGAAACACGAGTAGTGACGATGTTTTGGATCGTGGGCTTACTCTTTGCGATATTAGGACTGATAATAGGAGCTCAATTATGAAAGTATTGGTACTAGGAGCAGCAAGAAGCGGAATCTCTGTCACACGATTATTGTTAAAACAAAACCATACGGTTGTCCTCAATGATGGACAAACCATTAATCCACCCTTATCGTTTAGTGATCCAAAATTAACGTTGATCGAAGGTTCTCATCCTCTTTCTTTATGGGATGAAAACTTTGATCTGGTGATTAAGAATCCTGGAATACCTCATACCTTGACTTTTTTAAAAGGATTCACGGATAAAAATATCCCCATCATTAATGAGATCGAATATGCGTCTTCTTTGGTGGACTATCAATATGGGGCCATTACAGGAACCAATGGGAAAACCACCACGACTGCTTTATTGGGAGACTTACTTAAACAGCTCAATCCTCATAATGGGGCCTATGGGAACATCGGCACAGCTTTAAGCGATCTTGTGTATGAACATCCAGAAGAGAAATTGAAGGTTGCCTTAGAAATCGCTGCGTTTCAATTGTTGGGAACCCCTCACTTTCATCCTTTGGTCAGTGTCATCATGAATCTAACACCGGATCATTTGGATGTATTTAAAGATGTAGAGGATTATTACACCACAAAAACTTTGGTTTATAAGAATCAAAGTGGTGACGATTGGTTCTTAAGAAACCTTGATGATCAAAATGTGGTCGAGTATACTCAAAATTGTCCGTGTAAAGTCATTGAGTTTTCTCTAGAAAGAAAAGCAGATCTTTATCTTGAGAATGACTCCGTATGGCTATGGTCGACTAAACTCTTTGATTTAGTGGATCTACAATTGGTTGGGATGCATAATGTCCAAAATGCGATGGTAGCCGCTGCAATGGCTTATAAATTAGGGGTAAGTTGTGCTCAGATCCAAGAGGGCATCAGAAACTTTGCGGGAGTTGAACATAGAATCGAATTCGTAAGAAACCTAAATGGGGTCAAATACTACAATGATTCTAAAGGAACCAATGCCGAAGCAACGGTGGTTGCCTTAAAAGCGTTTAGTCATCCGGTTATTCTTTTAGCGGGTGGTTATGATAAAAAGACAGGGTTTGATGCTTTGATTCCTCTATTAGGTCAAGTTAAAAAGATGATCGTTTATGGAGAAACCAAGTTTCAGCTTAAAGCCTTATACCCAGAGGCCATCGTTTTAGAAAATCTAACTCAAGCGACTCAATTGGCTCATTCTATGGCTGTAAAAGGGGATGTGGTGCTTTTCTCACCGGCTTGTGCAAGCTATGATCAATTCGATAATTATGAACAACGAGGAAGAATCTTCAAGGATTTGGTTCATAAACTTTAGCTTTATTTAATTTCGCTTTTATTATTGTGAAGAATGACTTATAATAATACAGCGACCTGGTGAACTTATGCCTCATGACGATTGTTTTTCAACTCAGATTAAGCTTACGATGACTTTACGTTTGGGAATGATTCAAAACGAAGCACTCCCACATTTAAGTTATGAGCAATTTGAGAATGCCTTATGGAAAATCAAGTGGTCTGAAGGCTATCCTAAACACATTCATCAGATCATCAACGATATCATGAGCCTAAGTGCTGAAGAGATCGTAAGTTATCTGTCGACACAATCCGTTATTGAAAGTAGACATCAAACATTAAGCGATTTTTCCACATTATTCGGAGGATAGGGTATGAAAAGAAAAAAGAGTAGATTGGTTGTCTTTGTGATGACCGTTATGGCAGTATTGTTATTGGTTGGCTTCTTCGCAAAAGATACTGCCGATAACATGACTTTAGGTCTTGACTTACAAGGCGGTTTTGAAATCGTCTATGAAGTGAGTCCTTTGGTCGATGGAGGCACTTTGCCTGACATAACTGCGGTCGTTGCGAGCATTCGTAAACGTGTAGATATCATCGGGGTCAATGAACCAGATATCCTTATCGAAGGTACGAATCGTATTCGTATTCAGTTGGCGGGAATCACCAATCAAGATGAAGCTCGTAAGCTGATTTCGACAACGGCGAATCTGACCTTTAGAGATGTCAATGATAAATTACTAGCTGATGCGACCATCCTTGAAGAAGGTGGAGCTTCTTTGGCTTATGAAAACGGCGTTGTTGTCGTTTCTTTAAAGATCAAAGACAAAACAAAATTTAAAGAAATCACCACTGCAGTTGCAGCGATGGCGGATAATACCATGGTCACATGGTTAGATTATGATTCTAAGACTGACAGTTATAAAGCAGAAAAAGACAAAGCCAATCCTAAATTCATTTCGGCTGCGTCTGTAAAAGCTGCGATTGCTGGAGATGCGGTTATTCAAGGTTCATTTACCGAAGCGTACGCGCGTCAATTGTCCAACTTAATCAACTCTGGTTCTTTACCAGTTAAAATGACTGAACTTTATTCAAATGAAGTCAGTGCTGAATTCGGGATCGATTCATTTAAGACAACGGCGTTTGCTGGGATCCTTGGAATCTTGGGTGTTGCCTTATTTATGATCGTGATGTATGCCTTACCAGGCATCCTATCCGCACTGATGTTAATCCTCTATGTATTTATCGTTATTTTCATCTATAACTCTATTGGTGGGGTTTATACCTTGCCTGGTATCGCAGCCTTGGTTATGGGGGTAGGGATGACGGTTGATGCCAACATCTTGACCTTTGAACGTATTCGAGATGAATTGTATCTCGGTCGATCTGTTAGAAAATCCTTTACTGAAGGACACAATCTATCTTGGGTGACCATTGTAGACTCCCAGTCGACGACCTTCATCGCCGCTGTTATTATGTACATTTTTGGAACAGGACCTGTTAAAGGCTTCTCGACCATGTTGATGGTGACCATTATGGTTACCATTATCATCAACGTATTCTTCGTTAAATTTATCATGGGTCTACTTGTCAACTCAGGTTATTTGGATGACAAGAAAACTTGGTTTAAAGTAAAGATGAAGCATATTCCTGATGTGACCAAAGGTGAAGAACAACGCTATTTTGGACCTTTCGCGGGATTTGATTTCGTAAAAGCAGCTAAACCTTTCATTATCGGATCCTTCACGATTCTATTCTTAGGCTTTGCTTCTGCTGGTTATAATTTAGCCATTGGAAAAGGCGCCATGAATTTAGGCATAGATTTTGCTTCTGGAACTAAAATTACAGTCAATTCAAATGTAGTCTTGAGTGAAACTCAAATTAAATCTGATTTTGAAGCCTTAGGACTAAATAGTTTCAATGTTCAGCTTTCTGGAACGAAAATGGCTTATGTTACAACGACCGAAGCACTCTCTCGTGAGAAACTTGATTTGATTGGGACAACCATGAAGACCAAATACGGTTTGGAAATCAATGAAAGTGTTGTTACGCCATTGATTGGGAATGAACTTGTTAAGAATGCCATCTTGGCTTCGTTGATCGCATGGATCTTGATGATGGTGTTTGTATCCTTAAGATTTGAATGGGATTATGGTATCGCAACGATCGTTGCCTTGCTGCATGACGTCTTCATTGTCTTATCGATCTTCGCCATCTTTAGATTAGATGTTACTACGGAACTCATCGCGGTTATCTTGGCCATCATCGGGTATTCAGTCGATGATACCATCGTTATCTTCGACCGTATTCGAGAAACCTTACACAATATGAATAAAAACCAATACACCAAAGACGATTATAAGAAGATTGTCAATGATGCGCTAAGTGGAGTAGTCTTGCGTTCGTTATGGAACACCACAACGACATTGATTCCTATGGTATTCTTATTGGTCTTAGGATCTAAAGCCATCTTTACCTTCAACTTTGCGATGTTTATCGGTTTGATGGCAGGGGCTTACTCTTCGATCTTCATTGCGGCTCAGTTATGGGTTAATATCCGTTACAACCGTAAACCTAAGAAAGAAATTAAGCATAAAGCACGTAAAAAAGAAGAGATCGATGAATTAACGATCATGGGAATAAACGACTAAGAAGATTAAGAACAGCCTTGCTGTTCTTTTTTTATGCTAAACTGAGTTTATGATTTTAAAAACACATTATATTGAAAAAATGAATGAACCTTTATTGGCTGAAATCTGTTATGCCAATCAACTCGATGATGATCAACTGGATCAACTTTTAAACCCGATCCTTATAGAACCTTCATCGCATCCTCTTTTTCTTCAGGCCACTCAAAGGATACTAAATGCACTTGAAGCTAAAGAGAAAATCATGGTATGTGGAGACTATGATGCCGATGGGGTATGTTCTACATCGATCTTGGTCAAAACACTGAGAGATCTAGGAGCTCATGTAGGGTATTATATTCCTCATCGATTTGAAGAAGGGTATGGTTTAAGTCCTAAAACCGTAGATTTAGCCCTTAAGAAAGGGTATAGCTTATTTCTTATCGTCGATAATGGGGTCAGTGCCTTTGAAGCCTTGGCTAAACTTAACGAGGCTAAAATAGATTCCATCATCTTAGATCATCATGAGATCACAGAAGAAGTGCCTTGTACAATCTTGATTCATCCTCGTTATCTAGAACAAAATTATAGAAATAGTTGTGGTAGTGCTTTAGCGTATATGCTGAGCACCCATCTTAAACAAAATGATTATCTTTGTACCTTGGCTGCCATCGCAACCATTGCGGATGTGATGGATGTATGGGGTTATAATCGGACTTTGGTTAAACAAGGTTTAGCTCTGCTTAATCTAAACAATTATCCAAGCATTCAATCCTTAAATGATAAAACTGATCCTCTTGATGAATTGGGAGTAGCTTTTCAAATCATTCCTAAAATCAATGCGATTGGAAGAATGAATGATGAATTGAGTGTCAATGCCTTGGTGGAATACTTCTGTAGTGAAGATCGTTTTCAAATCTTACTGAAGGCTCAGCAAATCAAAGCCATCAATGAGAAAAGAAAGACAGTCAATACATCGATGATGGCCAAGACCAAAAGTGCTTTGGTGGATCCACATGCGGTCATCATCATCGATGACCCTGATTTCCATGAAGGTATCGTTGGGATAACCGCAGGTCAACTGGTTCGTAAAACCAATAAACCAGTCATCGTTTTAGCCCATAAAGATGGTTCTTATAAAGGTAGTATTCGAGCGCCTTTAGGAACGGATCTAAGAGAGTTACTAAAAGAATGTATGGTCTATACGATGAGGTATGGAGGACACGCTTTAGCGGCGGGGATTGAAATCGCTGAAGATCAGTATGATGCCTTTAGATTAAGCGTGTATGCCTCTACGGATCATTTAGAACCCAGTTCAACTGAACGCTTTACGTTATTGTTTGATCCTCAACTCATTAATCTAGAAAGCTATACTCGTCTAATGGATTTTAAGCCCTTTGGACAAGGATTTGAATTACCTGAAGTAGAAATAGAGGATGGCTTGGTTATAAGCTCTGGTGGGCTTAAAAATGGCTATAAGTGGCAAATAGACGTTAAAGGAAGCCTCATCGATGTCTTGTGTTTCAATAATTGTGATGAGACCCAATTTGATCGTAAAGTCCTTCATTTATCTGGTAGATTAAGTTTAAATACCTTCAGAGGTAAAACAGGATTCAGTATTGTAGCAGAGTCTTGGTTATAGGCTTGTTTTATGCCTTGCTTTTGACTATAATAGGTGAGTGTGAGGAAAAAACATGGACTTTAAAAAATACATCGCAGACATTCCGAATTTCCCAATCGAGGGTATCTTGTTTAGAGACATCACGCCTTTGATGGCCAATGGCAAAGTGTTCCGTGCC
>CAZXTB010000072.1:0-387 GCA_964643535.1 uncultured Erysipelotrichaceae bacterium
CAATGGTCGCTACAATGTCTTCAAATCGAGTGGCTTTCATTTGTCTTAATAGGTTCTTCATCCCATCAGATTCCAATTGAAAGATACCTACTGTATCTACTTTTCGACATAGTTCTAAAGTCTTAGGGTCATCGAGTGGAATCTTAAGGATCTCAAGATCGATGTTTTGATGTTTTTTGATCAACTTGACGACTTGATCGATGATGGTTAAATTACGCAAGCCTAAAAAGTCCATTTTAATCAAACCTCAAGCTTCTAAGTATTCCATCGTGTATTGAGTAGAAACCATATCTGATTCTACTTGAATAAGTGGTACGATTTCAGAAAGATCGACGCCAGACATAACGATGCCTGCCGCATGGGTTGAAATATGTCTTGGTAATCCTT
>CAZXTB010000072.1:397-7049 GCA_964643535.1 uncultured Erysipelotrichaceae bacterium
GTAATCCTTCTAGTCCTAAAGCAAGTTGATATAGCTTGGTGAATCTTAGATCAGAATCGATGAGATTCTTAAAACGAACACTGCTTTCATAAGCTTCTTTTAATGTTATTTTGATCGCAAAAGGAATGGCTTTCGATAAGGTATCCAAATCACGAACTGAAATATCCATGACCCTACCTACATCACGCAAGACTTGTTTGGCGGCTAAGGTCCCAAAGGTGGATATATGAGCAACATGCGTATTCCCATATTTCGCACAAACATAACGAATGACTTCATCACGTCGATCATCTGGAAAATCTGTATCGATATCAGGCATAGAAATACGTTCAGGGTTTAGAAAACGTTCAAACAAAAGATTGAATTTTAAAGGATCAACATGGGTAATCCCTAAACAATAAGCGACCAGAGATCCTGCTGCACTTCCTCGACCAGGTCCTACATAGATTCCACTTTTCTTAGCGTATAGAATAAAGTCCCATACGATCAAGAAATAATCTTCATAATGCATAGAGACAATGATGTCTAGTTCTTCTTTTAAGCGATCTTTATACACTTTAGGTACTTTTAGATCACATCGTTTGGTTAAACCTTGTAGACACAACTGGGTCAAGTATTGGGCAGCAGAAATCCCACTTGGGGTTTCAAAATGAGGCAAAGCCGTTTTGTTTTGGATGAAGCTAACTTGACAGGCATCAGCAATGAGGTCTGTGTTTAAAAGATCGTCAGCATCATAAAGTTCTTTCATTTCAAGAGGATCGCACATGTATCGATAAGGCATCTTTACCAATCGTTCATCTTTCAACATCAACTGAAGATCAATCGCTCTTAGGACACGATAAATCTCTTCATCGTTCCCATCTGCGTAATAAACTTGATGAAGGGCTACGCTTTTTAAAGGACCATCTTTGATCAACTTCTTGATCATGGCGTTGGTTTTTTGATAAAAAGCACTTTCTTGTTTGGTGATCCCAATCCATAGGAAGGGTACTTTATCGGATAAACCCATCAAGATTTCTTTTAGAGTGTTGGTGTCTTCTCTTAAAAAAGAAGGTTCAAACAAAGGATTTACACTAGGCAATATAAAAATCACATCGTCTTGAGCTAAAATTAGATCTTGATAAGTAAGTGGGATCTTATTTGTATTTAGTTGACTGGAATACTTGATCAACCAACGATAACCATCATTGTTTTTCGCTAAACAAACAACATTCAGCGTATTTTCTAAATAGTAAAGATCTAATTCTACCCCTATGATGGGATGAATGCCTTCTTTTTGAGCTTCCAACATGAATTCAGGGACTGCAGACATACTTAAACGATCTGTCAACGCAACAGATTTATAGCCCAATGATTTCGCTTGATGTACCAATTGCGAGATTCCCATGGTACCTTGAAGCAGTGAGTAGGCACTGCGAACCATTAAATGAGTGCTCATAAACGTACTCTCATTATACATTAGTCATCAAAAAAAAGAACAGTTTAACTGTTCTTAGTAATCGTAGGCACTATTGTCGAAACTGATCGCAGGAATGGTTTTCTCTGTGCTTTCATAATAATGAATGGTTACCGTATCTCCAACCTGAGTCAAAACCGTTTCTGGGCTTAAAGTAAACGGAACAACATAGAGATGAGCATCTCCTTCTAGCGTTATATAGTATTGCGTATCTCCATCGCTGATCGCAGAAACGATCTTAGTGACAGGACCACTGACTGATTTTTCCAGTTCAACAGCAGATTCTAAAATACCAGCGTCGATGAGTTTCTTGATGTAGTCGGCTTTGGTTTCAACCAAGGTGGTCCCTACCCCTACGACAGAGTAATCCGTCACTGAAACCAAGGCAAACATCTTAACCAAACCTTCTTGATCTTTTAAAGACATAAAATAACTCGGTTCACCTTCTACGTTTAATAAAACCGGGAAAGTTGATACATAACCCAAATGTTGAACAGCCCCTTGAGCAGAACTCATCGCTGAGGTTTCATCTGCACCACCAACTCTATAAAAGAAAGCAGCTTTTGTTTTTAAATTGATCAGAGAGAATCCTACGATGGATTGATCAGCTCCTGCGGAAGTCATTCCGGAGAAGACATAGGTTTGTCCATCAATAGAGATGTAGTTGAATCCTTCGGTTGTTTGAATGACATCTTTACGTCCAAATATCGTATTGAACCAACCGTTAACATAATAGCCCCAGTTGTCTACTTGATACCAAGCCAAACTTACAGGTTGTACACGATCGACCCATGAAGGAATCGAATTCAAGTCATATTTATTCATACTTCCAGTAACAGCATCCACAACGATAACGCCTTGGGCATCCCATCCGCTAAAGAAGCCTATTTTAGGTTCAATGATCGAGATAACATAATATGGATGACCAGCATCATCGATTTCAAAAGAGAAATCATCGAGTATTTCTGTTCTATAGGCGAAACGAACATGTCTAAGAAGATCTTGGTCAAAGAAAGCAGAAGGAGAATAGATCATTCCCTTATCTAAGGTCACCAAAGAAACATCATTGACATCTCTTACGTTGACTTTGACATAACCAGGAATACCTTCGCCTTTGTTTTCAAACCATTTAAAGAGATCTTGATAATCTAGTGGGGATACACGATACACATTATCCAAGACACTGATGAGGGTATAATCGAGGTTGATGTTGTATTGAGAACCCAAACCTTGGATCTTACCCATTTGTTTATCACCGAGTTGCTTGGCTGTTTCGTAATCGACCAAAGGTACTTTTCCATAGCTTACCAAATCAAAATCATCTGTGAAATTACCCGATTCCGTGATATTGATTTGATTTCTAAAGGCATCAGCGTTGAGAATCTCTGAGCCTAGTATTGACATCACGATGACAAAGCCTACGATGACCCCAGCAACACCCAAGGATCCAAAAGCAAGTTTCGTAAATTTTCCAGTGAAGAATACACTTAGGAAAGCAAACAATCCAAAATAGAAGGCAAACAAAAACAAGGTCTCGATGGAATGGATGTTGTAAGCAGGTAAAGCCATATAATCCATCACGAACGCAAAAATAACAGTTGCGAATAAGGACATAAGCAGTCCTTTAATACTCCCTGTTCTCTTCTTCTTCATATTTACATAATAAGGATTAGCTGATCTTCTGGTCATTGAGTCTCCCTTTGAGGTCATAAATGACGCTCTTTATTTCATCTAAATGAATATTCTTTACGGCAGCAGCCAATCGATGGCCACCTCCATTATACTTTATCGCAATATCATTTATCGTAACATTGCGAGATCGAATCGATCCATTGTATAAGTGTTGATTGGGGGCATCTTGCTGTACAAAGAGGACCCATATCTCAAATTCACGTACCAAACTAAGATCATTCACATGTTCCTTGGCCATATTGGGTGTGATATTGCACTCATCGGTCATGGCTTTGGTAACAATCGCATAGACAACACCTTCTTCACTGATCGCTGAATTTCTCAGCTTATTAACAAACGTAAACTCATTTTCATCGATCAAATACAATTCTTCATTGATTTTAGGAAGGTTTAAATGACTCTTAGCTAAATAGGCTGCACTCTCTAAGGTAGAATGCGTTACATTCGACGTAGAGAAATTCAAACTATCGGTCAATATTCCCATGTACAAGTATTTAGCAGCTTTAGAACTGATGGCTTCATTGAGCATAAACTCTTTGATCAATCCAGCGATGATTTCAGAAGTACTTGAAGCACTTTCGATTACGATTTGATGTTGAGCATAAGCTTCACCTAAAGGATGATGATCGATCTTTAGGCTCATTTTAGCACTGCTAAATCTTTGATCGTCTATTCTAGCTGCATTGGAGGTATCTAAAATGATCGCAAGCGATGAACTGACCACGGCATCCTCAACCAGATCATAGGGTTCAAAAAGCTGAGGTTTTACCCCAATATGTTTTCCTAAGGCATAAATATCCTTATTGGGAAAGGTTTCTTTGAGCCACGTTACAAGACCCCATTGTGATCCTAAAGCATCTGGATCAGGATTTTGATGACGAAATACGGTGATGACGTCATATTGTTGAATCAGTTCATAAAACAAAGACATTTTAGAGGCCTAAGATCCTTTGGGTATCTTGAGCGATGACCAGTTCTTCATTGGTAGGAACGATCCAAACCGCAGTTTTACTTAAACCATCACTTAAACAAACTTCTTTACCACGTGTTTTTAGATTCAGTTCACGATTGAGATTGATTCCCATGGCTTCGCTGACGCGATCGATGATGGCTTCTCTTACCATAACATCATTCTCACCTAAACCACCTGTAAATACCATGGCATCAACATGGCCCAATTGAACGAAATAACTACCGATGGTTTGAGCTACACGATTCGCATAGAGATTACGAGTTAATACTGCTCTTGGATTTCCAGCTACGATCCCATTTTCGATGTCTCTGGCATCACTGGAGATTCCGCTTACGCCCAACATTCCTGATTTCTTATTTAAGATATCGATGATGGCTTCTGCACTTTTGTTTAGTTTTCCCATCAAGAACGTAATGATCGCAGGATCAATATCCCCTGAACGAGTCCCCATCATAATTCCTGCCAAAGGCGTAAATCCCATCGAGGTATTGACAGAGATCCCACCTTTAACGGCAGCAATCGAAGCCCCATTGCCTAAATGACAAGTGATGACATTGATTTCTTCTGCTTTTTTATTCATCAATTGAGCAACGCGTTGTGAAACATAATAATGTGATGTCCCATGGAATCCATAGCGACGGATCTTATAATTTTCATAGTATTCATAAGGAATCGGATATAGATAAATATCATCTTCCATGGTTTGATGGAATGCAGTATCAAAAACAGCAACATGACGAGCATTTGGTAATTCTTTCTTAAACGCTCTAAATCCTACAAGATTGGCAGGATTGTGTAAAGGCGCTAATTCAGCCAAAGCTTCTACTGCTTTTTCAACATCTTCATTGAGTTCAACGGAAGCTGCATAAACTTCACCCCCATGAACCACACGATGCCCTACCCCTTTGATTTCTTCTAAAGAATCAACAATCTTATGTTTGATCAATGCTTCTAGGACTAAAGCTACGGCAACCTTATGATCAGGAATAGATTGAGTAAAGGTTACTTTTTCTCCATTAAATTTAGATGAGGTTGTTTGTATAATGACATCAAATGGTTCAATAATCCCACTGGTAAGTACGGTTTCTTCTGGCATAACGAATAACTGAAACTTAAGCGAACTGCTTCCTGCATTTACTGAGATAATTTTTGTCATTTGGGCTCCTTTTGATCCAAATCGTCGATTTTTTGAGCGATTTGGGTGACGATATCATTGTTTAGTGCACGTAAAGCCTCGATTTGGGATTTACGTAAGAGGTATTTTTCAACCAGATGTAATTTTGATTCATATTCTTCTAACAGTTGTTCAACGCGTTTTAGGCTCTCATGAACTGCTGCTCGACTACTTTGAGTATGGTCCGTAATCTCAGATAAGGAGAGATCTTCATAATAATGAAGTTCAGCGATGGATCTTTGATGATCTGTCAATAACTCTTTATAGAAATCTAAGAGATAATTCATTCGATCTGTTTTGATCATAAGAGTTCCTTAGTGATGCTATAGATGAAGGCATCAGGATCAAAGGTGACTAAGTCTTCTAACTTTTCGCCCAATCCTATAAACGGAATAGGTAGTTCTAAGTTTTTACTTAGGGCGATCAAGATCCCACCTTTAGCGGTTCCATCTAGTTTTGTACATAAGATCCCATTGATGTTGATCAGTTCTTTAAAGCTTTCAGCTTGCTTTAAGGCATGTTGGCCTGTAGAACCATCAAGAACCATCCAAGTGTATTCTGGAGGTGATCCATGGATCTTAGTGATGACTCGATTGATTTTCGCTAATTCTTCCATTAAATTGATTTTGTTTTGTAGACGTCCAGCCGTATCGATAAGTACGATATCTATAGATTTTTCCTGGGCATAGCGTAAACCATCCACAACCACACTACTTGGATCTGCATTTTCTTTACCAAAGATGCATACAATATCTAAACGGTCGCTCCATGTTTGAAGTTGTTGGACAGCTGCAGCTCTAAAAGTATCTGCGGCGATCACGACGACCGATTTGCCTTGGGCTTTGAAAGAATGGGCCAGTTTCGCAACAGTGGTTGTTTTTCCAGATCCATTGACCCCAACGATCAGAAATACGTTGGTGCCTTCTTTCAAGGTGAGCTCATACGTTTTGAAGGATTCACGCATTAACTGGGTTAATCCTTCGATTAATTCCTCTGTTTTCGTAAGAGAAAGTGTTTTAGCTTGTTTTTTTAAGTCTCGTATCAATTGCGAGGAGCATTCTACCCCTAGATCACTTTTAAGTAAAACATCATTGATTTGAGCATAGACCTTTTCATCGATCAGTGGTGATCCGTTGAGTAAGGCTTTAAGTTTAGAACCAAAACCTGTCTGTGTTTTTTCGAATCCACTCACATAGCGCTGGGTTGATTGTGGTTTAAGTTTGTTTTTTAAAGCACTGAAGAAACTCATGATTTAACTTCCTCTTCGATCATCTTGACGGCTTCAGTCAATTTAACTTTCAGCATCTGACTAACACCAGAATTTCCCATGGTTACCCCATATAAGAGATCACATTGA